>CAZHHV010000040.1:9153-14127 GCA_964532335.1 uncultured Nitrospiraceae bacterium | reverse complement strand
ATTACTCGGTTTGCATATTGAAGATGCCAAAGCTATCTATCAACTTAGGTGTGCTCTGGTACATTCTGTAAGTCTATCAACGGTCAGTGATAGCCATGTAAGATTTATATTTGAGATCACAGATAATGCTGGCACCTCTTTGATTACTAAATTATCTAATGATGGTCAAGAGGCAGTGTATAGAATTAATTTCTTAGAATTGAAGAGATCTTTTATAAATATTATTGATACTTTGTTGGAGATTTGCGGAGACAACAACCACCCCAAAAATGCGCATATTGTAAACCAAATTGGGGTATTACATTCAGAAAAATTAATAAAAAGGTGAAGGCCTAACAACAGAACGGAAGAACGGAAATGGGCACGGTTCTAATTAAATGAAAAAGATGCAAACAAGAAAATGGGAGTAACAAATAGAACCTTACCCTTTAAAAACGTCACAAGATGCTATTAAAAAGATAAAGGAAGCAAATAGGTAACACAACGAACGGAGGACTTTTATATGAATTCACCGCAGGCAAGTAAAATTCTACTTTTCCTATCAGTGATGACCGCTGCACTTATTTTCACTCTCACGATAACAGAATCACGTGATAAGTTTATGGGAACAGCAACAGGGAGATTCGTTAACAAGGCGAATGGCAGGGCTTGTGTTGGGACAACAGTATATTTGCTGAGTCTCGGGGGAGATGCACCTCCATATACGATCCTAAGACGTTATTCAACCAAGACGGGTGCTGACGGACGATGGTCTATTATGGAACTTCCCGCGGGTCGCTATTGTCCATCTGTTTGGATGACTCCGAATGCCGTATCGAACATTAGAATTATTAATGAAAAGAATCAAATCGTGGATTTTGGCAAATTGGCCATTGTGTCGGACTTCTGCAAAGAAAAGAGATGAAGCAGAAAACAGGAGTTTCTTAAGGTCAGGTCTTGCAATATCACTTTTTAAAACGAAGCGGCGGCGAAACACAACTCACCCTGTCTTAAACAATTCAAGCTTCCCCTTCCAGAACATCTCAAGTCCCTTTTTCAACTCAGGGAATGAGTATGACTTTCTAATCTTTCCAGTTTTCTACCTTTAATCCTTCTACCCTCTCAAAATGCTGCGTGTTATCAGTAACCATGACAAGATTATTTGATTTAGCAATGCCGGCAATAAGAATATCTATATCATCAATCAGATTGCCTGATTTTTTAAGGGATGAATATATCTTGCAGGAAGATAAAATACTTACCTTATCAAGATTGATAATATCTATAAGCTCACAGAACTTATCAAATTCATCAATTCTTTTGGTTGCATTTATGCTCTGCAGCCCGCTTACTATTTCATAGTAGGAGATTATGGATATAGCAATTGATCCGATATTATTTAAGACTTTTTCCTTTGGACTTGGCTCACCTTTAAGATAAAAAGATATGATGTTTGTATCTAAGAGATACCTTCTCACAGGATTCTTTCCCTGAATGTCCGTTGACGCCTTGACTGAATTTCATCAAGCACAGCGCTTTCCCTGCTTGATATGTTTTTCCAAATGCCGAACAATCTTAAGGCTTCCTGACGTTTGTCTTTAATAGTTTTCCTCTGACTTTCAATGCCAATTCTGAAAAGATGAATCAAATCATAAACCTCTGCAATCTTGTCTTCAGGTAGTCTCTCGACTTCTTTTATTATTCTTTCCTTAATGCCAGCCATAATTTTACCTCCCTGCCTACGGCTATTTTATCATAATTCAACCTGTCTTAAACAATTCAATCTTCCCCTTCCAGAACCCTTCAAGCCCCTTTTTCAACTCAGGGAACGTATTTAATTCAGGGTCTTTGTCAATCAATGCAAATGCCTCTTTCCGCGCAGTATCAAGAAGCCTTGCATCCCTTATTATATTCGCAATCTTGAGGTCGGGCATTCCTGCCTGCCTTGTCCCGAAAAATTCTCCCGGCCCTCTGATATCAAGGTCTTCCTCTGCAATCTTAAACCCGTCATTGGTTTTTACCATTATATCAAGCCTTCGCTTGGCATCTTCGCTTACAGGCTCATACATTAAAAGGAAACAATACGACTGGCTGCCTCCCCTTCCCACTCTCCCTCTTAACTGGTGAAGCTGGGAAAGCCCGAACCTCTCTGCATGAACTATCAGCATCATCGCAGCGTTAGGCACATCCACCCCGACCTCTATAACCGTAGTGCTTACAAGGAGATCAATCTCGCCCTTCTTGAAAGACGCCATAACATTTTCCCTCTCCTGCGGTTTCAGCCTGCCGTGAATAAGCTCAACCTTAAGCTTCGGGAATATTTTCTCAAGCGCCTCTTTCCCTATTATCGCAGATTTGAGATTGGTTTTCTCGGTTTCATCAATAACAGGATATACAACATAGACCTGCCTGCCTTTTTTTGTTTCTTCTGCAATCGCCCTGTAAATGTATTCTTTCTGGCCTGCGTTAAACAAGCGCGTTATAACAGGCCTTCTGCCGGGAGGAAGTTCATCTATAACGGAATAATCAAGGTCTCCGTAGAGCGTCATTGACAGGGTTCTCGGAATAGGCGTGGCTGTCATGACAAGGACATCGGGATTTAGCGCTTTCTTCCTGAGAAGCTGCCTCTGCATAACCCCGAATCTGTGCTGTTCATCTATTATCGCAAGCCCGAGGTTTTTAAATTCTAAGCCTTCCTGTATAAGCGCATGCGTTCCTATGATTATATTTATTTTTCCTGATGCAATATCACACCGCAGCGCCTCGCGCTCGCTTTTTTTGCTTCCTGTCATAAGGCATACCTTCAACCCCATATCTTCTATCATCCTGTGTATGTTTATGTAATGCTGTCCTGCAAGTATTTCCGTAGGCGCCATTAAAGCTGACTGATAACCGCACTCAGCAGCGGTAAGCATTGCCATAACCGCAATAACGGTTTTGCCGCACCCCACATCTCCCTGTAGAAGCCTGTTCATCGGGTGAGGTTTTCTCATATCATGAATTATTTCATCAAATACCCTCTGCTGCGCCGAGGTGAGTTTGAATTTAAGCGCACCAAGAAACTTCCTGACAAGGACGCCGTCTGAACTAAACGCTATCCCCTTTTCAACCTCTTTACCTCTCTTAATTACTGAAAGGCCAAGTTCAAACTTAAAGAGTTCATCAAAATAAAGCCTCTTCTGGTAAATGCTTGCGCCGCTGTTAAGGCTGTCTATATCTGCGCCGCTTTCAGGAAAGTGAGAATTTAATATGCTCTCAGTGAGCCCCGGAAAATTATTTCTAATGAGTATTTCCTCCGGCATATTGTCAGAGACCTCTTCGATGCAGGTATTGATAAGATTGAACATTATAGTCCTTAACTGTCTTACGCTCAGGCCTGCGGTCGTCCTGTAAATCGGGACAATCCTTGCAGTGTGTATAAATGCATCAGCGTCATCGGTGACAAACTCATATTCTGGGTTATCAAATTCAAAGCCAATTCCCCAGTAGGGATTCCTCTTAACAATGCCGCTCAGAATTACTTCCTGTCCTACTTCAAAGTTTTTTTTCAGGAAAGGCTGGTTAAACCACTTACCTTTGACAAGGCCGCTTCCGTCAGATACCGTCAACTCAAACAGCTTCATATTTCGTCTTGGAAGTTTTATGACCTCGGCAGCAACAACCTTGCCGATAACTGTTTCAAGCCGGCCATATCCGAGAGCGCTTATCTTTTTGATGTTTTTTCTGTCTTCGTATCTGTATGGAAGGTAGTAAAGGGCTTCTTCTGCTGTCTTGATTCCGAGAGTGTTAATGAGGGTTGCCCGCCTGGGGCCAACGCCCTTGATATACTGTACAGGAAATTCTGAAAGGTTCTTACCCATCAACTCTACGAGTCATTGACAGATGGTCTATGACCCATCGGGTTTATTTTTCTTCAACGCTTCTTTGTCTATTGCCTCTTCTAATACTTTGTCTGCTTCTTCCATCTTAATCTTGGAGTACTCTGTGTCGCTCATTATGTCTATGTCCCATCCTGTAAGCTTCATGGCAAGCCTTACATTCTGCCCTTTCTTGCCTATTGCAAGCGAAAGCTGCTGGTCATTGACAACCACCATTGCAGTCTTGCTATCTTCATTTATGCCAATCCTTTCAACGCTTGCGGGGCTCAGCGCACGGGCAATAAGCATTCTCGGGTCATCAGTCCATGGCACTATATCTATCCTCTCCCCTCTAAGCTCCCTCACGATAGACTGAACCCTTGTTCCTTTCATCCCAACACATGCGCCGACCGGATCTATGGACGCATTTGTAGAATAAACGGCAATCTTTGTCCTGTCACCCGGCTCACGCACTATATCCTTTATCACCACAAGCCCCTCGCTTATTTCAGGAACTTCCATCTTGAACAATGCCCCAACAAAACGCGGGTTCGTTCTTGAAACAAGCACAACGGGTTCCTTTGTGCTTATCTTCACTTCTTCTATCTGCGCCCTGACAGTATCTCCTCTCCTTAGATTTTCTCCAGGCAGCGCCTCACTCTGGGGAAGAATAGCTTCCGTTTTGCCAATATTAATGTAGTAATTATTTTTTTCCTTTCTCATCACAGTCCCGCTTACAACCTGCCCGACCTTATCCTTGAACTCGGCATAGATAACATCACGCTCAGCCTCACGGACTTTCTGAAAGATAACCTGCTTCGCTGTCTGGGCCGCTATCCTGCCGAAATCGTGAACATCAAGCGGCAGGTCCACGCTCTCCGCCCCTGTTTTGTCCGGAAAAAGTTTTTTTACGTCAGCCTTTGAAATCTCCATGTCTTTATCCGTAACCTTATCCACGACAACCTTTGTCTCATAAGCCGTGATATTGCAGGTTTTAGGGTCTATCGTAAGATGGACATTTGTTCTTCCGCCATACCGCTTCCTTGCAGCAGAAAGCAGCGCAGCTTCAAGCGCTGCAAGAAGGATTCCCTTTTCTATGCCTTTTTCCCTGCTCATGTGGTCTATTCCCTGACAGAGT
>CAZHHV010000040.1:0-9143 GCA_964532335.1 uncultured Nitrospiraceae bacterium | reverse complement strand
GTTCTTTAGTCATTTTATCTCTATCTCCAGTCTGGCCCTTGATATGTTATCAAAAGGGATATTGCGCTCTTTCCCGTTTATATCTAATTGTATAAGGTCCGCAGTTATACCGATTATCCTGCCGAGAAAAAAATTCTGGTTATCTATCTTGTCTTTAGTAATTATTCTCACGAGTTTCCCTTTATTCCTTTCAAAATCCTTCAATACAGTTAACGGCCTGTCAAGCCCCGGCGACGAAACCTCAAGATTGTAAGGTCCCTGCAGAGAGTCTTCTGCATCAAGCAGTAAACCAAGGCTTCTGCTGAATCTCTCGCAGTCATCAAGAGTCACCCCTCCGCTTCTGTCTATCGTAACTCTCAGCAATGCCCCCTTCCCTCTGCCTGATAACTTTACTTCAAGCACTTCAACACTCTGGTCATCAGCAACCTGCCTCACCAGCTTTAGCGCTTCATCAGCAACAATTGACTGTTTTGTATCCATATACCTATAAAACAAAAGAGTGGGAAAACCCACTCTTTTGTTAAAATAATGCTGGAGCTGCTTAAAATATATTAAAACTGCTTTAATTTATCACTTTATCACCAAAAAAGCAATCATTTTCAGGGGCGGTAAAAACCACCCCTGTAAATGATAAAAACTTATTTGCCTGCTGGAGCTGCCGGCGCTGCTGGAGCTGCTGGAGCTGCCGGTGCTGCTGGAGCCTCTGTCGGCGCTGCCGGTTTAGGAGCCTCTGCCTTCTTGCAGCCTGCTGCTGTAAGAGCAAATGCTACAATCAGCACTAATGAAAGGATTAAAGCTATTACTTTCTTCACTTGTGTCACCTCCTCTTTAATATAATGTAAAACAGACCTTAATTTGATAACATATATCATAAATATTGTCAAGATTTAAAAACTTGAATAGAAAGTTAAAGGGGGATTCTTCATGGAAAATTTTAACAATCTGGAACTTATCATCTTTGACCTTGACGGCACACTTGTTGACTCAAGCATGGATATAACCAATGCATTGAATTATGCTATAACACCATACGGCTTTAAACCTCTTACTGTGGAGGACACCATTAAGATGGTTGGAGAAGGGCTGACAAGGCTTATAGAAAAAATTCTTGGAGACAATAATACCCCCATAAAAGACGCCGTGCTTGACAGGTTTATCAAATACTATTCAGAACACCTTGCCGATTTTACAAGACCTTACCAGGGAGTAATAAAAACCCTTGAGATGCTCGGTGGCTATAAAAAAGCAATAATATCCAACAAGAGAGAATCGCTGTCAAAAAAACTTCTTGAACAACTCGGACTTATAAAATTTTTTGATGTCGTGCTCGGAAGCGACAGCGCCCCTGAAAAAAAACCATCCCCAGCACCTGTTAAAAAAGTCCTCGAAATTCTCGGCATAGAGCCTCATAGAGCTATTATTGTGGGCGACAGTGACTTTGACATAGAGGCAGGCAAAGGTGCGGGGCTAATCACAGTGGCGGTAACTTACGGATACAGGAACAGGGAGATGCTCAAAGATGCAGACTTCCTTATTGACAGCATGGGCGAACTGCTAACCTTGATAGCATGATACAAGATACAAGATACAAGATACAGGATACAAGATAAGAATATCGTGCATCATGCATCATGAATCGTGCATCATGAACCATGAATCATGGAACTAACACTTGACACTATACGCGATATAAAACTTTATCAGAATAAGAAAGGGTACAGGTTTTCTGTAGATGCGCTCCTTCTTTACTCATTTGTAAACCTGCGCAGAGCATATAGGATTGCCGATCTGGGAGCAGGCTCCGGGATTGTAGGCATCCTGCTTGCAAAAAAATATCATGATTCAGAGGTTGTCCTCATCGAAATTCAGAACAGCCTCGCCGGGCTTGCAGAAAAGAATATATTACTGAATAACCTTAAGAAAAGAGTATATGTAGTTAAGGCTGATATAAAAACATTAACCCCTCCTACCCTCCCCTTGGTAAGGGGAGGAATAAGGTGGGGTCATTTTGACCTCGTTGTATCAAACCCTCCGTTCAGGCGCCAGAAGACAGGACTTATAAGCCCTACCGGTGAAAAGGCGATTGCACGGCATGAGATTGAAATAAAACTTACAGATTTGATACAGGCATCATGCTCGCTTCTGAGGTCCAAGGGCAGATTCTGCATGATTTATCATCCGTCAAGACTTGTGGAGCTTATTGACGCCTTGAGGGAAAAACACATGGAACCGAAAAGATTAAGATTTGTTCATTCCAATCTTATGACAGAGGCAAAGATGGTGCTCGTAGAGGCAATAAAGGATGGGAAAGCAGAGATGAAAATTGAAAAACCCTTCTGCATATATAAAGAAGACGGAACTTACACAGATGAAATAAAGGCGCTTTATTAAACCCCGCACATTTTACTCTTTGTCTTTTTTTGCCCTTCTTGCTTTCCTTCTTGATATAACATGCCATATCCGGAAAAGCCTTTCAAGTTTGTCTTTATATGCCATTGATAAAAAAACAGCAACAACTGCAGCGCCCAGAAGTATAAAAAACCTGTAATACTGCTGGTTGTGTATATAACTTCCCCCAAGCGTCAGCAGGACCGTGCCGGCAAATCTGCCCACCGTACTTATTACCAGGAATTCCTTTGTTGTCAGGTGCCCCAGCCCGAGGATATAACACAGAGAATCTTTTGGAAAACCAGGAATAAGAAACAACAGAAATACAAGAAAAGCGCCCTTGTGGTGAAGAAGGTAATCATACCTCTCCATTGTTTTCTTTTTAATGAATTTTTCAACAAACGGCCTTCCGAGAAATCTCGACAGGCTAAATGCCGCATATGAGCCGATGGTCAGACCAATTGTAGATAACAATATACCGAGCGATATGCCATACAGATAACCACCGATAAAGCCTGTGACTTCTCCGGGGATAGGAGCGGCAATAACCTGAATTGCCTGTAAGACTATAAATCCTATAAAAGAGAGCGAACCCAAAGAATTGAGAAATTCGGTCACCCTCTCTTTATTCAGAAAAAACGAAACCGCCCCTGTCTGATAGAGGATTATCGTTGAACCTGCGATAACCAGCAGCAGGATTAATAGCCTGAGCCATATCCTGTTTTTAATCTTTACTATTACGCATCTCCTTTTGATCGATAAATCGGTTATTCGGTTAATAGATAAAACGGTGAAGCGGTTAACCGCTTCACCGTTTATTGAGAAATGGTTTTATCAGTCAGCTTTCCCCTTTTTATCGAGAAATGGTTTTATCAAATCTATCGGCACAGGGAATATTATTGTTGAGTTCTTCTCTGTAGCAATCTCTGTAAGGGTCTGTAAAAATCTGAGCTGAAGCGCTCCGCTTTCTGTTGCTATAATCTTTGCTGCATCAGCAAGTTTCTGTGATGCCTGGAACTCTCCCTCTGCATGGATTATTTTGGCCCTTCTTTCGCGCTCTGCCTCTGCCTGTTTTGCTATCGCCCTTTGCATCTCTGCAGGGAGGTCCACATTCTTCACTTCTACTGTAGTAACCTTTATCCCCCACGGCTCTGTCTGCTGGTCTATCACCTTCTGAAGTTCTGCATTTATATCCTCTCTTTTTGACAAGAGGTCATCAAGCTGGCTCTGACCGAGAATGCTTCTCAGAGTGGTCTGGGATATCTGTGATGTTGCGTAATAAAAGTCCTCCACAGCTGTTATCGCCTTTATAGGGTCCATAACCCTGAAGTATACAACAGCATTCACCTTGACCGAGATATTATCCCTTGTAATGACATCCTGCGGCGGGACATCAAAGGTAACCGTCCTGAGACTCACCCTGACAAGCTTGTCTATCACAGGGATTATAATTACAAGCCCCGGGCCTTTTACGGGTATCACCCTTCCAAGCCTGAAGACAACACCTCTTTCATATTCCCTCAATATCTTAATCGCGCTTGAGAAGAAATAGATTACCAGAAACATTACAATCAAAAATCCCATAAACTGTGGCGGTATCCCTGTCATTTTGCCCTCCTTGTTTTAGTGTCAGTTATCAGTGTCAGTCACAGACACTATTCACTGTTCACTTTTGTTTTCTAACTTTTACCTTCAACCCTGATACTGATTCAACAACTATTTTCTCACCCTTTGATATCGTCTCATCAGAATATGCAGACCATATCTCTCCGTGCAATAAAACTATGCCGCTGTCCTTTGTTATATCTGTGTTTGCAATTCCCTCCATCCCGACAAGCCCCTCAGAACCTGTCACAGGTTTCCTTTTGTAGGCCCTGTATGCAAGGCCGACAACTACAGTAAAAAACAGAGCCGTTACAATTACGGCAGGAAGAATCAGAAACAGCGACAGCTTCATGAATGGCCCCGGCGATTCAAACAACATCAGCGAGCCGAGCAGCATCGCAATTACGCCGCCTATGGTTAAAACGCCATGCGAAATTATCTTTATCTCAAGTATAAAAAGTATTATTGCGAGAATAATCAGGAGAAGGCCGGCATAGTTCACAGGCAATGTCTGGAATGCATAGAATGCAAGTATAAGGCATATTCCTCCCATGACGCCCGGGAAAATAGAACCGGGATTTGTCAGCTCAAAGAACAATCCGTAAAATCCGAGAAGCATAAGCATATAGGCGACATTCGGGTCTGTAATAACATTGAGAATCTTATGCCTCAGGCTCATTTCTTCTCTTACAATATTTGCGTTTGCGGTCTTCAAAACCTTCTCTCCCATAACAGTTTTTACCTTTCTTCCGTCAATGGTTGAGAGAAGCGCACTAAGGTCTTTGCTCACAATATCTATAATCTTTTCCTTTAATGCCTCTGCTTCCGTAGCAGATACGCTTTTCCTCACAGCATCCTCAGCCCATTTTGAGTTTCTGCCTGTTCTTTCCGCGAGTGATTTTATATAAGCGGCAGCATCATTCGTAACTTTTTCCGACATTACCTTGTCCATTTTCTCCCCTACTCCCACAGGATGAGCCGAACCGATGTTTGTGCCCGAAGACATGGCTGCAACATGCGCAGCAAGGGTTATAAAAACTCCTGCCGACGCTGCCCTTGCCCCGCTTGGCGATACATAGACAATCACAGGAACTTCGCTTCCGATTATGTTCTTGACTATATCCCTCATTGATGTGTCAAGGCCGCCCGGAGTATCAAGCTCTATGACAACAGCCTCACGTTTCTGTTCATTAGCCCTTTTAATACTCTTGCCTATATATTCAGCGGATGCAGGATTTATAACGCCATTGACTGTAAGTACCAGCACATCTTTCTTTTGCTCCTGAGAAAAAATTAATGCGGGCAGGGAAAGTGCTATGAAAATAAAGAAAAAAAATATTTTCTTAAGCATATAAAAATTATAACATAAAGTTTTATATAATATGTCTCAAAGGTAGCCGATAGCTGATAGCTGACAGCTATTAGCCAAAGCTAAGAATTCATAACAGCGAAAAGGAGCGTCGGATGAAACTAATAACCGAACATAAAATAGCAAACAAAACATTACGCCTTGCGCAGGGCGATATCACGGAAAGAGATGTGGATGCCATAGTTAATGCAGCGAATTCACATCTCCGGCATGGAGGTGGTGTTGCAGGAGCAATTGTCAGAAAGGGCGTACAGATTATTCAGGATGAAAGTGATGCAATCGGATTCACCCCTGTTGGGACAGAAGTAATCATACGCGCAGGCAAGCTTCCTGCGAGATTTGTCATTCACACAGTAGGGCCGAGAATGGGTGAAGGCGATGAGGACAATAAGTTAAAGAATGCAGTGCTCAGCACATTAAGGCTTGCATCAGAAAAAGGATTAAAAAGCGTTTCCATGCCTTCCATAAGCTCTGGAATATTCGGATTTCCTAAAGATAGGTGTGCAAAGATTCTTGTCAATGAATCAGCTAATTTTCTTAAGACTCAAAAAAGCTCGCTTGAGGTAGTTGAATTCTGTGTGTATGACGATAACACAATGGAATATTTTAAGAGGGAATTTGAGAGGCTTAAATAATCCCTGTTTGCTCTTGCAGTTTCTTTTTCCCGATTCTCATCGGCAGATAAAAGGCAGCAGCATTTACAAGCAATATTAGCATAATGCATAAGACAATCTGAACCTTTCCAGCAATATCCACGGCTCCCTTCAGACTATAAACATAAAAAATCCACGCCTCAAGGGACAATGTTACAATCACGATGCTGAAGGCAATGAGCATAAATGCCATACCTCCGAGGCTCATAGAGACCGACGCTATGTTTTCATACTTAAATTTTGGATAAATCGCGCCGAATCCTGTGCCAAGCCCGCTCACAGACACGCAAAGCATAAGGATTGTTCCGAGTGACAGATACATCAGAATCCCTCCGGCATTCATAGCGAGATTTGTGAGAAATACAAGGGAAAGCATAAGCAAAGTCACCGGAATGAATCCATAGAGGAACTTTGACCGGATAAATCTGTTCATATCAACCGGAGAAGTCCTTATAATCCAGAATGCCTGGCCTTCAAGGCTCACGGATGCATAGATAAATCTCGCTGAAACAGCAGAAAGCACAAGTCCTGACAAAACCAGATTAACAAGAACCATGATTTCTCTTATGAATGGGAAACCTAAAAGGGCATTTACTGGAATTGACTTAAAATTATAAACGTAAATCATTATGAGTGCGCCTATTATAAACACCTGCGACCACTGACCTGTGTCTCTGAAGAATGTTTTTATGTCCTTGTAAAACATTGCCATATTTATTTCAGGATAATAGCCTCCTAAAATCCCTCCCCTGACCCTTTCGCCTGACTGCTGAATCCTCTCCATATTCACCCTGTAAAACCTTAATCCTGCAATTTCGGACAAAAGAAGAAAAAATAAAGCATTGCTTAAAAGAATTGTCGGATAAAAAATGTCAAAACTGCTTTTTTTTAGAATTGGGAAAACCGCCTCTGTAATCCAATAGCTTGGAAGCATTGGGGATTCTGTCTTGAATGACATTATGGAATTTATGAAGCCTTCAGGTGTGCTTATGTCCTGAGGTATAACCCCTTTTATCAGAAAATAAAGCAAGAGGAAAAGAAACACACCAATCCCAAAAAGCACATTCCTTGTCCTCTTAGCAGGGAAAAGCCTTGTGAGTATATGAGCAATTGCAATGCCAATGCCTGCTGTTATTAAACTGAATAGAAGGAAACATCCAAGAATTAAAAGATAATAGCCTGCTTCAGCGCCATAGCTGACACCATATGCAATAAATACCGGCGGCATGAATGAAAGCACCATCCATGATGAATTCATGAAAGCCTCAAATGTCTTCAATCTCAATATATCCCTGATTTCAACAGGTTTTGAAAGGAGAAGCGGAATATCTTTTGATAGATAGAAAGAAGAAATTGCGGTGATTATGTTGCTCATGATAAGAAAACCAAGCAGGCTGAAAAATGTCATTGAGAAGATTTTCCTTGAGAGTATCTCACCGAAAAACTCAATCCCCCTGACATAGGTTAAAACTTTGTAGGTGCCGATATAAAAAAGAAACCAGAAACCGACGCCGATTGCAATAAAAGGAAGCCTTCTCAGCACAACCTTCGTGCCTATTGAATTTTTCAGTGAAAGAAGTTTAGGTCTTATAAGTAACAGCATTTTGTTATTTAAATACCTGTATTTTCATCGATAAGCAGGGCTGCTTTGAGCGGCATTAGAGATTTTTCGGTAACAGTTCTTAGTGAAATGAAGCGGTCACAGCCTCGACTGTCTGAACCCGCAGGGTGAGTTTCGAGGGTGTAGCGGAATAAGCTTAGAACTGTCGAAAAATATCTCGGAAAGCGAAAGGCGGCATTGCTTATAAGTAGAAAGAATGCTTTATCCCGCCCTATCTTCATTCACTTCCCATTTTCAAAAACAGCCCCTCTAATCCGCCTTCCATCCCCTTTATTTCCTCTTTTGTTTTTATTGAGATTATAGAGCCTTTGTTAATGAACCCTACCCTGTGGCATAGCTCTTCAGCAATATGAAGGCTGTGGGTTGCGAGAAAGACAGTCACACCTTTTGAACTCAGGTCTTTTATCAAGCCTTTAAGCATCCTTATACCGAATGGGTCAAGCCCCATAAAGGGCTCATCTATCAGAAGCGCTTCAGGCCTATGAATAAGAGCAGATGCAAAGAGAAGCCTCTGCCTCATGCCCTGCGAAAAACTCTCTATCAACTCGTCTTCAACATCTTTAATGCCGAACAGCTCAAGCATTTCATCTGTTCTTGATAATGCCTCGCTTTTTGGTATGCTGTATATTGCCGAGATGAATATGAGGAATTCTCTCGCAGTGAGTTTTTCATAAAGGAATGCTTTGTCAGGAACATAACCGAGTATTGATTTTGTCTTTATTGGTTCTTTAACAATGTCGTATTCCCCTATGATAATTTTTCCTTCATCAGGCGTGAGAAGCCCTGTCATCATCCTTATTGTCGTGGTCTTTCCGGCTCCGTTCGGGCCGACAATGCCAAAAATCTCACCGGTGCTTACAGTCAGGGAAACATTCTTAACAGCATCTGTGGCGTTGAAAGATTTGGAGATGTTATCAAGGATTATCATTGCTGTCCTCTAATCTCCCTTATCCTTTGAACAACAGGAGGATGGGAATAGTAAAAGCTTGCATAGAAGGGATGGGGATGGAGATTTGAAAGGTTGTCTTTTGAGAGTTTTATCAATGATGTTGCCATTGCCTCCCGGTTCTCTGTCATCTCAGCGGCAAACCTGTCAGCCTCCCTTTCATGTCTTCTTGAAAAATAGCTGAATATAGGCGTCAGCGGGAAAGATACTATTCCTCCGATAAAACCAAGCAAAATCAGATTTACAAAAATAGTATCGGCCTGTATATCAAAAAGCCTGCTGAGCATCCCTGTCTTTATTATACGAAAAGATATGTATATCCCTATGAATGAGAGGCTCTCTATGACAACAAGCATTTTCAGAACATGTTTTTTCTTCCAGTGGCCGGCCTCATGCGCAAGAACAGAGAGAATCTCGCTCTTTTCCATCTTCTTCAAAAGCGTGTCATAAAGCACGATTCTTTTTACCTTTCCTATCCCCGTAAAGTATGCATTTGTGTGCGTGCTTGGCTGTGTCAACTCTTTTCTGTAAAATCTCACCAGGGCTTTATTCTCAACGGTT
>CAZHHV010000039.1:0-14335 GCA_964532335.1 uncultured Nitrospiraceae bacterium | reverse complement strand
ACTCATCAGAACAAGGAAAACTTTAAAAGTGTTCAGTGTCAGTGAAAATTGTCTACTGACACAGGCACTGAAAACCGACACTGTAAGGCACTGACCCTGTTAACTAATAACTGGCACTGAATTATGCTTCCATACAAACGCTCACAGAGAGTCAGCGATCTTATCAGAGAAGAAATCGCTGATATCATAATGAATAAAGTGAAAGACCCCAGGCTGGGTTTTGTAACAGTCACTGGAGCAAAGATAACAGAAGACCTGAAAATAGCTACAGTTTATATAAGCATTCTGAAAGAGGAAGAAAAAGAAACAATGCTGGAGATGCTTAATTCAGCAAAAGGTTTTATCCGCGCAGAGCTGGCAAAAAGGCTCAGGATGAAGTTTATCCCTTCGCTTACATTCAGAATAGACGAATCTCTTGAATACGGGGTCAGGATTGAAAAACTTCTGAGAGAGATAAAAAAAGAGGATTAACCCATAAAGATGTCTCGTCCTAATAAAATGATCCCTCCGAAAGAACTGCTCCACTTTTTGAAGAAAGAAAATGATTTTGTAATCGCAGCGCATATAAGCCCTGACGGTGATGCCCTTGGCTCTTCCATTGCGCTCTCAATGGCGCTTGAATCCCTCGGGAAAAAAACAATAGTCTATGACAAAGATCCTGTGCCTGAATTTTACAAATTTCTGCCGGGCAGTGAAAGATTCACGGATTCAATTTCAAATCTCATTAATCCCCCCATCCCCCCTTTAGCAAAGGGGGGCGAGAGGGGATTGTGGAATCTGATCCTGCTTGACTGCAATGATGCTGAGCGCGCAGAGATAGGAAAGCTGCAATTCGCTTCCTCGGCAGTCATAGACCACCATGAAACAGTAAGGGACTTTGGTGATATAAAGTGGATAGACCCAAAGTCGCCTGCAACCGGGCTGATGATTTTTTATTTGATAAAGGAATTGGGCGTAACTGTAACAAAAGAGATTGCCGCAAACCTTTATACTGCTATTGCTATTGATACAGGCACTTTCAGATACAGCAATACTACTCCTGATGTTTTGCGGGTGTCAGCAGAACTGGTTGAAGCCGGAGCAGACCCGTCATATATCGCTGAAAACATCTATGAGACATGGACAGACAGCAGGTTCAGGCTTCTCCTTAAGGTTCTTAACACGCTGGAGATATACAATGATATTGCAATCACTCATGTTACGCTTGAGATGTTCAGGGAAACAGGCGCTGCAATTGCAGATACAGAAACTTTTCCGGGATTTCCAAGGAAGCTGAGATCAATAAAAATTTCAGCGCTCTTCAGGGAGATAGAGAATAACTACTATAAGATAAGCCTTCGTTCAAAAGGGAGCAAGATAAACGTCGCAAAAATAGCCGAGATGTTTGAGGGAGGCGGCCACAGCAATGCGGCAGGATATAAGATACGCGCGGATTTTAAGGCAGCAAAAGAGGCGCTCCTAAAGGCAGTAAAAGAGATTGGCTAAGAATTTATTGCCAAGACGGCAGAGCCTGTCTTTCGGCAATCTTAAACTACCTCTGTAACAATGCAGGTGCTAATACTATATACTAAATCCAACAAGTTCTCAGGTGGGGCTATCCGCTCAGAGACTTCAGCCCCTATTCTGACAGACCCGTGAATCTTGCCTTAATCCAACCCCTGCCGTCTTGGATGTTAAAAATATAATTGCCTCTATATTAGTCTTGTCGTAAAATATTACTGTGAATATTGAATTGTTAAGGAATATAGGCAGGCAGCTTCTGAAAGAGATTCCCCTGTTAAAACAAAAACCCCTTACGCAGACAGCCCTCGGAGTCGGAGCCTCAGGAGACAAAACATTCCCGATAGATAAAAAGGCAGAGGATATTATCATCTCAGGGCTTGAGGCATCAGGAGAGCCTTTAACCATTGTCTCAGAGGAAGCAGGCATCCGCGATATAAAAGGCGGCGGCAGGAAAGTATTGATTGACCCCATTGACGGCAGCAAGAATGCAATAGCAGGAATCCCGTTTTATTGCGCATCAATCGCAGTTGCCGACGGCAGCACAATCGGCGACATTGAGCTTTCATACATTGTAAACCTTATCAATGGGGATGAGTTCTGGGCGGAGAAAAATAAAGGCGCTTTTTTGAACGGCGAAGGGATTTCAACACAGAAAGACAGAGAGATGTACCTTGTCGCATACGAGGCGCAGTCTCCGGGAAGGGATATAAAGGGGATAATGCCCCTGCTATCAAAGTCAAGAAAAACCCGCTGCCTTGGAGCAACAGCTCTTGACCTTGCATACCTTGCCTGCGGTTCAATCAGTATATTTGCGAACCCTTCGCTTTCAAGAAGCTTTGATTTTGGAGGAGGCTGGCTGCTTGTTAAAGAGGCAGGCGGAATATTTACGGATATAAAAGGCAATTCTATTGAGGCAGTGGAGATAAGTCTTAAAAAAAGTACATCTCTGCTTGCATCAGGAAACGAAGAACTGCATAAGGAGGCGTTGAGATTATTAAGTCAGTGAAATATCCACACCGAAATCTGCCGATAGACAGGATTGGCTTTCACTTTCGAAGATATTTTTCTGTCGTTCTAAGGCTCATTCCGCTACATCCGCAAAACTCACCCTTCGGGCTCAGACAGTTGCGGCTGTTAGCGCTTCATTTCGCCAAGAACGAAAACGAAAAATCTCTAATGTCGCTCAAACCAACCCTGTCTATCGCTACTTTAGGGCTATACTTGGCCATATTCTTTTTACTGCTGTCTGCTGCTTTGCTTTATGCTGATGAGGGCATAATTGAAAAGGAGATAACATATACCGTTGCTAAGGGCGATTACGGAGAAATGATAGAGGGCAAGCTCGGTATAAGCTGGCCAGACATAGCTTCAGCCAATTCCATTAATCCCAGCGCGCCTCTGGCTATAGGTCAAGCGCTGAAGGTAAAGTTCAGGCGAATTATCCCGATGAAAACTGATAACGGCATAATCATAAATATACCCGATAGAACGCTTTACAGATTTTCTGACGGAAAACTTAAGGATTATTATTTCATTGCGGCAGGGAAACCTACATGGCAGACACCGCTTGGCGAATTTACAATAAAGAGCAAGGCAAAAGATCCCACATGGTATGTTCCTCCGTCCATCCAGAAAGAGATGGAGAAAAACGGGCAGGATGTTATCGTAGAAATCCCTCCCGGCCCTGAAAACCCGCTCGGAGAATACTGGCTTCAGCTTTCGCTTAAAGGAATAGGGCTTCACGGCACAAATGCGCCGCAGAGCATCTACAAATTCAGAAGCCACGGCTGTATGAGGCTCAGGCCCGAGGTCGCAGAATTCTTGTTTAAAGATGTGGCTGTCGGGACAAAAGGGATTGTAATTTATGAGCCGGTAAAAGCGGCAAAGACTGCTGACAACAGGATTGTGATTGAGGTTTATAAAGATTTTTATAAAAGGCGCGTAAATTACGATGACAAGATAAAAGAAAGGCTTAAAGAACTCAATGCGCTTGAAAAGGTTGACTGGAATAAGATCAAAGAGGCGATAGAGAAAAAAGACGGGCTTGTATGGGATGTGAGTTTATGAACGGCAATATCGGGCTAATGCCTCTCTATCCGTCATTCCGACTTGTTCGGAATCCTTCCTATTGAAGAAAGATTCCCGACAAGCGGGAATGACATTTTCATTACATATCAATTTCTATTATCTTCTCCTTTGACTTCTCGCCCTTCAGTATCTTCACGCAATTTTTTCTTACCTTAAAATGTTCTGCCAAGACTTCAGCCACAACCTTATTTGCCTTTCCGTCAACAGGAGGAGCTTTTACATAAACCTTCAGCGTCCCTTCTCCTTCAACAACCGCATTTCTCTTTGCGTTTGTGATTACTTTTATTTTTAGCTTTTTCATCGGGAAATACCCCTCTTTGTCATGCTGGCTTGTCCAGCATCTTTCTTCCCCATAAAATACGAACCTCGTTTTTAGTCCATATTACCACAAAATACGAAATGCCCTCAAAGGCTGCACATTGATTTTCTTGCTTTTTTATCTTTCTTAATGCTTCGTCTTAATAACAACAGCGATCGTTTAAAATAGAATACATAACAAGGCTAACACTCTTGCGGACGCCGTTTCACTGCTCCGATGATTTCGGTTACGAATAAAAAACTCAAACAACGACATCATAAAAATGGGGGAATTTGTTATAATCCAACAAGAATATGGGGAAATACGAAAAGCTCCTGTCAAAAATTTTAAGAGGCACATCCGATGCTGATGTTCCTTTTTCGGGCATATGTCATTTGCTGAAGAAGTTTGGATTTGCTGAAAGGATTCGTGGCGATCATCATATTTTTACAAAAGACGGTATAGATGAAATTTTAAACTTGCAACCTAAAGATTCAAAGGCAAAGCCTTATCAGGTGAAACAAGTGCGAACTCTGATATTAAAATATAAATTAGAGTTGGAGGAAGAACATGAAGAATAGGTATGAGATAATAATTTATTGGAGCGTTGAGGATCAGGCCTATATCGCAGAGGTGCCGGAATTGCCCGGATGCATGGCTGATGGAAAAACCTATCAGGAAGCCCTTTCTAATGTTGAGGTAATTATACAGGAGTGGATAGAGACTGCTAAAGAATTAAAGCATCCAATTCCTCAACCGAAAGGAAAACTTATATATGCCTAACAAAATAATTCATCGGACAGCGTGAAACGCCGATGATAATTTCCGGCGTTGCTGCCCGCAACGATTGAACTACTGTATGCACACGCTTCTGACCTGCTTATAGGTAGTGAGGCCGGAAAATACCTTTGCTATGCCGTCCTGATAAAGGGTTCTCATGCCGTCTTTGATTGCCTGGTGTCGTATCTCTTCCACAGTGCCTCGCTTTGCAATAACCCTCTTTATATCTTTCGTGCCCATCAGAAGCTCATATAATCCGGCTCTGCCTTTGTAACCTGAGTGGTTGCACTCATCGCAGCCCTTTGGTTTATAAAGAGCAAGCTTATCGTCATACACTATTCCAAGTTGAGGGAACTGCTCGCCGTAAGATTTTGACAGAGATTCAAACTCTTCCCTGTCAGGATGATACGGTTCTTTGCATTTTTTGCACAGGGTTCTGACAAGCCGCTGTGCCAGTATGCCTAAAATAGAATCTGCAAAGTTAAGAGGGTCTATGCCCATGTCAATAAGCCTTGTAATTGTTTCAGGCGCGCTGTTTGTGTGAAGAGTGGAAAGAACCAGATGCCCTGTCAATGACGCCTCTATGCCGATATGCGCTGTCTCGCGGTCTCTCATCTCGCCGACCATAATCACATCAGGATTAGCCCTTAAAAATGAGCGCATTGCCCTTGCAAAATCAAACTCTATCTTGGGCTTTACTTCAACCTGACGGAGCCCTTCCTGAGTTATTTCAACAGGGTCTTCAGCTGTCCATATCTTTTTCTCAGGCGTGTTTATATAGGCCAGGGCTGCATGAAGAGTTGTAGTCTTGCCTGAACCTGTGGGGCCTACAGCAAGAATGATGCCGTAAGGCCGGCTGATTACTTCTTTTAAGTTTTTATAGTCCGTCTCTGAAAGGTACAAAGCCTCCAACGGCATCGCCTCAGCTGAGGCAAGAATCCTCAGAACCACATCTTCTCCTGCTACCGTAGGCAGCGTAGCCACGCGCAGTTCAACAGGCTTGTTCTTGTAAATGAATTTAATCTTGCCGTCCTGAGGCAGTCTTCTTTCCGCGATATCAAGGCTCGCCATTATCTTTATCCTTGACACAACAGGACTGGAATAGGTGAGGGGGATCTCAAGATGTCTCATGCATACCCCGTCCACTCTGTAGCGGACAAAGGTTTTCTTTGCGATTTTGCTCGGCTCGATATGAATATCCGAAGCCCCTTTCTCGTAGGCGTCGATAATTATCTGGTTTACAAGGCGCACTATGGTGTTGGACTGTTCGTCGTACTCCGATTCTATAGCAACTATTTCATCCTCATCCTCTTTTTTGACGTCTATCTCTGCGAGGATGTCTGACATTGAACCCGCAGCGCCGAAGTCAAACTCAGGAGCTTCAAGGAATTTAATGATGTCATCCCTTAAAGCAACCTGAAACTCATACTCATTTGCCTTAATAAGATTTTTTACATCAAGCGCCTTGGCGTCTCTTGGATTATCTATCAGGATGACCGCTTTTCTATTCGAGAGCGAGAGCGGCACCCAGAAGGATTTTTTGAGATAGGCGACATTAAGGCCCTTCAGCAGTTCTCTCTGGATAAATACGCTGGGACTGTACTCAACAAACTTGCATTTGTAGTACATGCCGAGGGACATTCCTATATCTGACTTTTTGACCTTATAATTTTCCATGAGGACTGTTTCAATGTCTTTTTTCTGCTCCCGCGCAAGCGCAGTAGCTGCCTTCAACTCTTCATCTGTAATAATATTATGGCTTATCAGGTAGTCAAAGCGTGTGTGAAGCATCTTTGACTGGTTCCTGAAGGCAATGCCGAGCACGCGCGCCATCTCCTCAATGCTCTTTTCGTCAATCTTAGTAAATCTCGGCTGGCTCTTTTTGTTAATTAACTGTATGACTCCAAGGATTTTATTTTCAAAGAGTATCGGGGATGTAAGAATCTGCTTTGTGCTGTAGCCTGTTTTCTGGTCCCAGCTGCTGTCAAATTTCAGGTTCGGGTCTATGGCAAATAGTTCTTTTGTGTCATGTACGTCTCCGATATTTACCATTTTTAAGTCATGCGCTGTGTATCCTGCAATGCTGGAATGAGATATGGGAAGCAGTATTTCCTTGATGGCAGAACCTACGAGGTACTTTGAGACAAGCTGCCGCTTCATGGGGTCTATGAGGTATATGGTAACTCCTTCGGCGTCAAATAGGCCTAAGATGTCACTTTTAAGCTGGAACAGAATCTCGTTAACATTGTTGGCAGCGTGTATCCTGTTCGTTACAAATTTCAGCTTTTCAGTGAACTGGAGCTGTTTCTCCAGTATCTGAATCTTATATGTCTCGCCGGTTTTTTCAGCAGCCATGTTGCCTCCTGCCTTATTATCATATCTCTATTACAGGATAGTTTCAACCGTAAAATGGTAAGTAAAATTTGCCTATAGACAGAGCTGGGGTTCGCTTACGAAGATATTTTTCTGTCGTTCTAAGGCTCATTCCGCTACAGCCGCAAAACTCACCCTTCGGGTTCAGACAGTTGCGGCTGTGGGCGCTACATTTCGCCAAGAACAAAAACGAAAAATCTCTAATATCGCTCAACCCAACTCTGTCTATCGCTACTTTATGGTGTTAAGCTTTCCCCTATTGCCAAATCCTGTGCCTGACTTTAAAATGTCTTATGCCTGATATAAAGGTTCTTCCTGTTGACTTAAGAAATAAAATCGCTGCCGGAGAGGTAGTTGAACGGCCTGCCTCTGTTGTGAAGGAACTCATAGAAAACGCAATTGACGGTAAAAGCACAGAGATAAAGATAGAAGCGCTTTACGGCGGCAAGAGGTTTATCAGGGTTTCGGACAACGGCACAGGCATGGATGAAGAAGACGCGCGTTTGTGTTTTGAGCGCCACGCGACAAGCAAAATCAGCAGTGATGCCGATCTGTTCAATATCACGACAATGGGGTTTCGCGGAGAAGCGCTTCCTTCAATCGCATCAGTCTCAAAAACAAAACTTATTACAGGATTAAAAGGCTCTGAATCCGGGATATCAGTAAAAATCGCCGGAGGAGAAATAAAAGAGATAAAAGCATCCCCTTTTTCAGGCACGTCTGTTGAGGTGAAGGATTTATTCTTCAACACGCCTGCGAGAAAAAAATTCCTGAAGACAAACACAACAGAGCTTTTTCATATCATTGATACTGTAACAAAGGAAGCCCTCTCGCATTATGAGATTGGGTTCAGGTTGTTGACTGAAAATCAGGAGACAATGATTTTCCCAAAGGCGTCAGGGCTCAGGGAAAGGCTGATGCAGGTATACGGCGATGAATTTGTAAACGGGTTGATAGAGGTTCATAACCCCCCAGTTTCCCCCCTTAAACTAAGGGGGGATGAAAGGGGGGTTAAATTAAGCGCATTTGTCTCTGACATAGGGAATTTCAGGAACAGTAAGGCGCACCAATTTATTTTCATAAACAAGCGGCCAATAAAAGATGCTTCGCTTTCACATTCAGTGTACAGCGCTTACGAAGGAATACTTCCAAAAGATAAACACCCTGTATTTTTTCTCTTCTTGGAACTTGACCCACGGAAAATTGATTTTAATGTCCATCCGGCAAAGAGAGAGGTCAGGTTTGAGGACAAGGAGGTCGTTTACCGGTTTGTGAATGCAGGCATACGCGATGCCGTAAAAGGCGATAGGGCAGAGCATGTAAAACCATTTACAGAATCCCCATCAATGCAGTATGACTCTGCAAATTATGAAGGAATAGGTGAGATGCCTTCTCATGTCTCGGAGAATCTTGAACTGCCTTACAAGCCGTCGCTGCCGTTTGTATATCTCGGCGATACATTCATCGCTGTTTCAGGAAGAGGAGGGCTGAGCCTTATAGACCATCACGCAGCCCACGAAAGAATTCTCTATGAAAAATTTCTGAAGAAAATAAATCTGGACTCGCACCAAATGCTTTTCCCAAGACAGGTAAATCTTTCGCATAAGGAATACATGGTTATCCTTGAAAACAAAAATCTCCTGAATGAGCTTGGCATTGAGATTGATGACTTCGGACATGACGCGATAATTATACGTTCTCTTCCAGACGCGCTTGCCGGGGCTGACCTGAGAGGAATACTCTCAGATGCTGCCTCAGCAATCATAGAAGGAGACAGGCCTGACAGAACATTAAAGGAAGAGATTGCAGCAAGGATTGCATGCCACAAATCTGTTCGTGGGAAAGAGATACTGAACCAGTCAGAGGTCTCGCAGCTTCTTTCCGACCTTGAAAACACAGAGCATCCAGACCAGTGCCCTCACGGAAGGCCGACACGAATTTTCTTTTCTATGGATGATTTAAAGAGGATGTTTAAGAGGAAGTAGTTTTATAGCTCCGTCTCTTGTTTTTATTTGTACAAAGTGTTATATTTGGCACATACAGAGCGAAGGAGGATTTATGCCTGTAAAAATTCCAGTGAGTGACGCAAGAAAGAAACTGTCGGAAATTTTAAAAGATGTCTCCCTGCACCCTGAACATGTCTATGAGATTACTGTCAATGACATTGTCTTTGGCGAACTTCATGCGCCGTCAGCGATGGGGTTAAGAGTTGGTGCTGGCGATTCACTTTTTAAGGCGGTTGAGCAATTAGGTGAAGGGGAAACAGTCAGAGGCAAACAGAAGACCGCCAGAGAACACAATAAATACCTCTATTCATAATCGCTAAACATGATAGAATTCATAGGCAAGGTCTTTTGCGACACCTCCTTTTTCTATGCAGCGCTTGACGAAAAAGATTTCGACCACGCCCGCGCAATTTCATTTGCACAATGGATAAAGGAGAACAGCGTTGCTGTGCTCACAACATGGGAAATTGTCATTGAAACTGTAACGCTTTTGCGCTACCGGCTGAACTATAAAGGCGCTGCGGTTTTTATAAAAACAGTTCTTCCAAATCTCAATATTATCTATCTCTCAGACTCTGACAGGGCCAAGGCGCTGGATACATTCCTGAAACTCAGCAAAGATAAAAAAATTTCTCTGTGCGATGCGATTTCTTATACGGTTATCAAGGAATATCTTGAAGGAATCCCGTGTATTGCCTTTGACGCTGACTTCAGGGCAATGGGGTTAAGGGTGATGTAAGGTTGGAGTTCTTTTGATAGGAAATAGGGGAAATGGGGCCTGTCTAAAAACTGGCATTTCTATATAGAGCCGTCATTCTCGCGAAGGCGGGAATCCAGTCTTTTCAATAGGTTCTGGATCCCCCTGTCAAGCAGGGGGATGACAAACACTGGGTTTTTAGACAATCTCAATGTCCCTATGTTTTCTATGTTTTCTTCTAACAAAAAGGAGGTTGCCCCTTATAGTTAAAACGCCTTTGAGACCTGAAAGGTTATCTGATTTCTCTTGTAGTCATAGATTGCAAAATTTGAGTCATTCCTCGTGTAGGTATATCCCAGCGCGGCGGCAAAGCCCTTGCCGAGGTCTTTGGAAAGATTTGCATTAACTATATACTGAAGATCGTCCCTTGCATGGTCATATGCAGCCTCTTTCTCCTTGTATTTGTTCCACGACATGGAGGGCTGCACAAATAAGGAAAAACCTTTCGGCAATACCGTATAAAAGCCGAGACTGACAGCATCGGATTTATTGTCAAGATATGCCTTTTGTGTATCCTCTTCTGTATGGCGATAGCCAGGCTGGATGAACATGCTTTGGCTCAAATTAAATCTCAATGAGCCGTTTGCAGACCATATAGTCCCTGTGCGGTCTTTGCTTGTGTAGTAATACTTTGACTGTCCTGTCCACGAGGCGGAGAGGAGTATGCTTTGTGAAAGTGCATACTGGATTTGCGGAGATATGCCCAAGGCATAGCTGTAGCGGTCTGATCCTATGTCTGTATAATCAAAAATTACAGGCATTGAAACAGCCCATGTAGTGTTTTTTAATGACGGGCCGGTAGATATGGAATATTGGCCTGAGTTGAATTCCGTATATCTGAAATATGCGGTCTGATTAAACGCAAAATCTGACTGCCACGCAAATGATTTTGAAACAGGCAGTATATAGCCGAATGAGAGCGAGGTAAGCGTGCCGCTTGCAGACCGCTCCTTGGCGTCATTGGACAATTCAAATGGCACTCCGAACATAAGGGCGGAATTCACCTTTGGCCCGGCATTAACATTGCTGTCATACAGATAGCCGACAGAAACCCTCGCATACCAGTTTTTCTGCGCCTCTATCATGTCCAAAAACTTTTTAATATTCTCGCCGACAACAGCAGGCGGATTTGTCGCAAGCACTGCCTGAAATTCTTTTTTTGCCTCTTTCATCTGGCCGTTTGCCGTATATGCCCTCGCAAGCTCAAGACGGACGCGGTGTGCAGCGGGGTCTTTACTGAGAATGAATTTATAATACTTGATCGCCTCGTCAAATTTCTGAAACTCAAATGAGCACTGGCCCAACATGAAATTAATCTGCAAGTCGTCTTTGCGCGCCTGATAGTTTTTGTTCAGAAGGTCATACGCATCTTTAAATTTGCCGTCGTTCATCAAAGCCGTCGCCTTTTGCATAAAATCAGCAGGATTCTGTTCTTGTGCAGAAACAATGCCCCATGAGAAAATGAAAACAGTCAGCAAAACGCATATCACAGTTTTTGTCACTGTCATTTCCCCTTATTTCTTGCCTGTAAATATACCGGCTGCCTTGTCTCCGCCGCCGTTCAGTGTCCAGTTGCCGCCTATCTCCTGCACCTGCGGGCCGAAAAATGCGCCGTTGATGTTGCCGCTCTTTCCGCCGCCTGCTATTGTTCCTGAAATGGCGTTAGCGCCGCCCCAGTTTGCGTTGACATTGGCCTGATTAACCCATATAGAGCCGTCAGATTTTTTGAGATTATCAAATGTGCCTGCAACTGTCTTGTTTGCAAAATTGGCTGTAAGGGACGTTGTGCCATCAAGACCGGTAAATAATCCTGTTCCGTTATTAATCAATGAACCCATTACCTTTCCAGAATATGTAGCTGTTCCTGTTGTGGGAATATCCGCATAAGGCGTAAGACGACCGACTATCCAATAAGAGCCGACTCCAAAAATTCTCTGTTCATTAGGGGCGCCCCATTCATCAGCCCATTTTCCCCATGATATATAATTGTAGTCACGGCTATCACCTGTAGTTCCGAAGCCCTTCACCCTGCCTCCGCACGCATCGGAACATTCTCCGCCAAAAGCATCTTTAGAAACAAAATGGTAGTCATTAAATGTAAAAAGCTCAGTTATTGAACTGTCGGCATTAGCAACAAGGACGCTGCCATCTACATTATTATCTGAAGTCCTGAAGGTAACATAAACATCATTAGAAGATGTGTTGTACAAAGTGTCAAAGGTAGAATTAGATGGTTTATAATGAACTCCTGCTGCAAAACCCTTCCATACCTCTCCGTTATCTGGAGTAACAGAAGGCGCTGCATTAAAACTCTGTGACGTCCCAGAATAAGTTCCTGTGGTATTATAAGCATGAAGGTCCCCTGCCCGCCACTGGACATTAAAACTGCCCGATTTAATTTCATTCCTATCAAGATTAATAATGACATCTTCGGCTATTATAAATCGTGCATGTGTATTATCATCGGTTGTGCCCAGATAAGAAGTCTGCATCCCCCACTCGTCGATATAGATTCTTTTGTTGGTTCTATCAACATTTCCCTTTAAAATACCATTTGCACTCGTGTTTGGAGAGAAATTACCGTCGGAAAAACCATATACCTTGCCCGTAGCCCAATTTACAAAGAGAGTAGTATTGCCGCTATCACCGGTTGGATAATTTACGCCATCATGAGGAGACTTTGTCTTTAAAAGTAGTCTGTAGGCATATATTCCTGATGTCGGCAGCACCTCTGATTCCTTGCTCGCAACAAAGGTAAGTTTATTGTCATCGGTGATATGACTGGCATCGGAAGGGGCTAAGGCTGTTTTAGTCCACGCTAAGCCTGCACCGATTTTTTTCAGTAGCAATGCCGGAAACGTTAAAGCTTCTTTTATGGATTCAGTAGTATCTTTAAAGAGGAGAGTTTTTCCAATTCCTGCTGCAATTGCGCGTGGAACCTCGGTGTCTATCCACTGGGAATTTACATAATATTCCTTGTGCCATTTTTCGGTATTTTTTTTTGGATGAACTGTTCGGTCTAAAAACGAAGGCTCTTCTCCTTTATCAATTTGGATGTTTCTTGCGCCGCCTATCTCATTTGAGAACAGGTCACCCTTTGCCCACAAATTTACCCAATCACCCTTAACATTTTCTGGTTTTTCAATAGAGCGAGGTAACATAGAAAGAGGTAGATTCTCTTTAAGCGTTTCTATTAATATAAGCGACCCTGTAACGAGGCCTGCTAAATCTGCGCGGGAACTTGCAGCTAATGGTGAGCCCATTGTTATAAAGCTATCAACTTTTACACTTTTTCCTAATTCCTTTAATGCTGTATAGGCTAAAACTGAACCCCAACTATGAGCGACAATAACTAATGGTCTATTATCCTTTTTTGCAGCATCGTACTCTTGCTTGATATTTATTTTGAGATTTTCAATGGCTCCGGCAGGGTTATGCAGCACTGCTACCGGAGTTGATGTTTTGGTAGAACTCTCAATTACTTTTGTTTCAAGTGACTTTGTATCAGCAGGGTCTCTGCTCCAAGTATATGGCTTTATCTCAGCATTCATCGCTTTAATGCCTGATGATTCTTTTAGTGCTCCCGCTAAATATCCATCTGGTTCTTTTCCCATAAAAAATTTTAGTGGTTCTATCCCCATAGGTCCGACTTCTCTAAGTGCTAATCCGTCAACGGCTATAATGATTGGCGATTTTGGTGGTTCTTGAGATTCAGCATATGGGTTAGCAAGTGCTAAAAGAAAAGTTATTGCTGTTAAAAATACCAAAAATTGTTTCTTCATATCCTTTCCCTCCTTCCCCCTCACCCATCAGGTGAGCAGGGATTTTTTCTATAGTTCACACAAACCCGTCATCAACCCCTTCAACCATCCTGCCTTTCCCATACCCCCCCCTAAAAAATATTTTCCGCAGCCTGCTGCGGCTGCAACGCTGAAAAATTTTGCAAGTATTTTGCAAGAATACCATATATAGACTTGATTTGTCTATAGTTTTTAATAGGCAAATCAAGTCCTATAAGATTAGAGCTAACTTGTCTATAGTAATTGGAAGAATTGATATGCCTACAAAAGCCGAAAAACTATTAGGCGCTCATATCGCAAAAATAAGAAAAGAGCGTGGACTTACACAGTTTGAGCTTGCAAGCATGATTGGCGTTGCCTTTGAAACCATATCAAGGCTTGAGCGTGGCGTTTCAATGCCTTCGATAAAGACGCTTGAAGCCATCAGCAAGGCACTTGCTGTCCGGCTGAAAGACCTGTTCGATTTTGAAGGGGAAGAAAAACGGATAGATTTCACAAAGGAAGAAAAAGAGATTAGAAAAATAATTGCCTATCTCAAAACCAGAAATAGAAACGAGATACGGCTCGGCTTTCGAATCTTAAAAGGCATATTGAAAAACATAGAGCAAAACTACCAGCCGAAAGGATAAGCTTTTACTAATCCCTCTGCCTTTTAAACAGGACTTTTGCGGGTGCGTCCAGTTGACTCATAATAAAATGTTACCGAAGGCTCGCTGACTCAACGTGTTTT
>CAZHHV010000038.1:13020-14383 GCA_964532335.1 uncultured Nitrospiraceae bacterium | reverse complement strand
AGTTTTTGCATATTGCACCTCATTAAGTATGTATTTTGTACATTATATCGCACATAATATGGTGCATGCAAGTGTTATTTTCTGACATGTATAATAGAGTCTTTCAGTCGCAGGAGCTATCACGCTGGATAAGATTAAGGGAGCAAAGGGAAGGTGAACGCCCAAAATCAGCCCGGTGCCTTAGCGCGTCCGATGGATTTGCTTGTTATGCATTGTCACACTATTTTAAAGATAAAGCTTTCTGTATTCGCGCCTCTGTTGATGGGTGATAATCAAAGAATCCACCGCCACTGTTGCCATAATTATTTCTCAGATACTTGAGGGTATTTGCAAATATCATATGTGATTTCTCATATCCGCAAATAGATAAAATTCTTATAGCATACTGATCTGCTTCGTATTCTTGCTTTTGACTATATTTGGGTAATGTCAATTTTGAACTCCATTCTTGCAAAGTTGTTTCTGTCCCGTGATCAGCACCGCCAAACAGCGATAGAACTTCAGTGAAGAAGCTTCTGACATCATCAACGTCTTTCATTTTTTTACTATGTAACAATAAATCATGAGCTACTTCGTGAGCCAAAATAGAATCAATAGCCCAATCAGGCAAGGTGGCAAGTGACTCCCAAAAAAGAAAGATGCCATCACCAAAGGAAGCAGCATTCAACGAGGTTTCATCATTTATGAAATAGACATCCGAGTTTCCCTGCCATCTTAAATCAAGGGACTTATAAATTATTGTCAATCTGTCAATTATCCTTTGATGCCTTATATTATTTGGAAATGCTTTTATTATTTTTATATCTTTTGATAATCCAGATTTGTTATTGATACCTTCAGTAGTAAAGCATGACTTAATCTGTGCAGACCACATTACTAATATAAATATGATAAATAATAACGAACCGATACCACTCAAAAGAGCCTTAAAAGCATTCGTTAACTTATTCAATATTAACTTAGCCACTTAGCTATTAAATAATGTGTATACTCAATTGCGGTTTGTAAAATTCCAGCTAATATTTGAAACCCTATAGCATACTGTATAACTTTAATAGCGGCTCTGCCCTTTGAAGAGGCTTCTTCGAATCCGGCTAAAATCAAATATGTCTTCTGAACACCGATAGCCATAAGATAGAGAGTTCCATAAATCATGAAAGTAAATATGGCTGGGATTATTGATCCAAAAAAGCTGAATCCCGATTTCCAAAGAGCTTTTAGCCATGTTAAAAAGTACAGACCTGCAAATGAGCTTTGTATCACAATAAAATAAATAACAATAGGAAGCCAAGTATAGTGGTACCATTTTATCCCGAGTAACGTATGTTTTCTTGAATCAAAAAATGTAGAGTATTCGTGACCT
>CAZHHV010000038.1:0-13010 GCA_964532335.1 uncultured Nitrospiraceae bacterium | reverse complement strand
ATTTCACCCTGAGTGCCTGAATGCCATGCAACAGGAAACATAGCAAGAATAATAAATCCCATAGATATTTTATTCCCTAAGGAAACGTAAATATCATCTATAGCAAATATTGGAAAATGACCGGTTAATGCTGTATATTCAAAAATTACCCAGAGAATCCAACTAGGCAAAACGGCAACGATTGCTAAAATCTTCCCTTTTTCTCGTGCAATTATACCTGTTATAAATCCAGCCCAAGCAGAACTGATTATGGAAGCTAAGGCTCTTAAGAACCAGTGTTCACCCCATAATACACCCCAATTAGCTGATTTAAATGTATCAGGAAATCTATGCTGTAATCCTGCTCCAATCGCCATACTTAATAATGCACCAGCTATAACACCAGTGGTAATAGCAAAAAATTTTCGTATCATGTTATCATCTTTTTTTTAATGCATAACATTATATTCTATGTCGCGTCTACATCTTATGTGATACTTTAGGGTAAATTAAATAGTTGAGTCAAGAAGAATCTCTATGGACGCGCTCTTAACCGATTGAAAAATAAAGCAATTAATTTTCAGTTAAATATTATGCCGCTTGCGATATAATAATGGCATTAATTATGTGAGGGCTGATGTGACTGACAAACTGTGCATACCAAAAGAAATTTTTGACGAGATGATTGCTCATTGCAAAGAGGCGCATCCGAATGAGGCGTGCGGCATTCTTGCGGGAAATGGGGAAGAGGTCTTTAAGGTTTATAAAATGTCCAATATTGAAAAGTCTCCTGTGAGTTACGAATTTGATTCAAGAGAGCATATCAAAGCCATAAGAGACATGCGAGAGAACAACCACACAATGCTTGCGATATTTCATTCGCATCCGTCATCGCCTGCATACCCATCAAGCAGGGATGTGAACCTTGCATTTTATGACGATTGCGTTTATGTGATAGTCAGTCTTATGGAGCAGGAACCTGTTGTAAAAGGGTTTTCGATAAGGGAGGGCGCAGTAAAGGAAGCCCGGATTTCCGTGAAATAGCCAACCATGGAAGCTCTCTTTAATTTTTGTTTCATTTTAGAGTAAAATACTACTTCTTTTTCAATACGATTTCGGGAGGTGTTTATGGGATATGTGAGCGGTCTTAAGTGCAGAGAATGCGGCAGGGAATATCCTGTTGATCCTATATATGTCTGTGAATTCTGTTTCGGCCCGCTGGAAGTTGTCTATGACTACAAAAAGATAAAGAAAGTGCTGACGAAAAAGAGCATAAAGAGCAGAGGGGAAAATCTCTGGCGGTACAAGGAGCTTCTTCCCATAGACGGAGAGCCGCAGGTGGGATTGGATACAGGGTTTACGCCTCTGATAAAAGCCGATAATCTTGCAAAGGAACTCGGCGTCAGTGAATTATACGTAAAGGATGATACCGTTGCGCATCCGACCCTGTCGTTCAAGGACAGAGTCGTGGCAGTTGCCCTTACAAAGGCAAAAGAGTTCGGGTTTGATACGGTTGCCTGCGCATCTACGGGAAATCTCGCGCATTCTGTGTCTGCGCATGGCGCCAAGGCAGGGTTCAAGAGGTTTGTTTTTATACCCGCAAATCTTGAGGCGAGCAAGATTGTTGCATCACTGGTGTATGAGCCGAATCTGGTGGCAGTTGACGGAAATTATGATGAGGTTAACAGGCTCTGCAGCGAGATCGCCAATAAATACAAATGGGCGTTTGTAAATATAAATATCAGGCCGTTCTATGCTGAAGGTTCAAAGACACAGGGTTTTGAGATTATAGAGCAGTTAGACTGGAAGGCGCCTGATAATGTGGTTGTGCCGTGCGCGAGCGGTTCATTATTGACAAAGGTGTGGAAGGCATTCAAAGAATTTAAAAAGATCGGGATACTAAAAAAACTTGATACAAAGGTTTTTGCCGCACAGGCAACCGGGTGTTCTCCGATAGTCGCTGCCATAAAGCAGGGCACAGACGTGATAAGGCCTGTGAAACCCGATACAGTTGCAAAGTCTCTTGCAATAGGCAACCCTGCTGATGGATTTTATGCGCGTCAGGTTGTAAAAGAGACAGGCGGATACGGCGAAGATGTCTCTGACAAGGAAATAATAGACGGGATAAAACTTCTTGCTAAGACCGAGGGCATTTTTGCAGAGACAGCAGGAGGCGTTACAGTTGCGTGCACAAAGAAACTGATTGAGTCAGGAAAGATAGGCAGGGATGAAACCACTGTTATCTGCATTACAGGCAACGGACTTAAGACGCAGGAGGCGCTTACAGGACAGACTGCAGAGGTGCATTACATAAAGCCCAATCTTGCGGCATTTGAGGAAATACTAAAAAAAATTAAGTGACAGTGACTGACACTAATCACTGACACTGATAAATTGGAGGTGAAAAGATGGCTGTAAAGGTTAGAATTCCGACTCCGCTGCAAAGATTAACGCAGGGCCAGGAAGAGGTTGAAGGAGCGCCCGGCACAATAATAAATCTTGTCAACGAATTGGAGAAAAAATTCCCCGGCATAGGCGAAAGAATATCCGAAGGCGGCAAGATACGGAGATTTGTCAACATCTATGTAAATGAGGAAGATATAAGATTTCTACAGGCAGAAGCAACAGTGGTCAAAGACGGCGATGAGGTTTCCATAGTGCCTGCAATTGCAGGAGGAGAAAATGCGTATAGCGATATAGCGATATAGCGTTATAGCGTGCAGCGTTGTAGCGATAAGATAAGAAAAAATAAACGCAATAACGCCATAACCCTATAACGCACATCGCAATAACGAAGTAAAAACGGAGGTTATATGAAAAAGCGGGTTAAGCTGACATTTCCGCAGCGCCTTATAAAAGAACCTGTCATATTTACAATGGCTAAGGAGTATGACGTCATGCCTAATATCAGAAGGGCAAGAGTTACGGAAACAGTCGGCGAAATGGTTCTTGAACTTGAGGGGAAAGATGAGAATCTTGAGAAAGGCATAAAATATCTCAGGGAGCAGGGAGTAGACGTTGAACTTGTTGAGGGAGACATTATAGAGTAGAGCGTTATAGCGTTATAGCGTGCAGCGTTGAGCGTTGTAGCGATAAGATAAGAAAAAATAAACGCAATAACGCCATAACGCTATAAACGCTATACGCAAACTGGAGATTTATGGGAATAGGAGAATGTAAAAGTCCGAAGAGTTTTTGGAGAGGCATAGTAGAAGAATACAGGGAGTTTCTTCCGGTAAGCAATGAAACGCCTGTTATTACGCTTAATGAAGGAGACACGCCTCTCATAAAGGCTGCTAATATGAAAAAGAAAGGCATTGACCTTGACATTTATTTTAAATGCGAGGGCGCTAACCCCACAGGTTCTTTCAAAGACAGGGGAATGACTCTTGCATTATCAAAGGCTGTTGAAGCCGGTTCAAAAGCAGTAATGTGCGCATCAACAGGGAATACATCGGCTTCTGCCGCTGCCTACGCGGCAAGGGCAGGAATAAAGTCGGTAGTGCTTATTCCTCAGGGGAAGATTGCCCTCGGCAAGCTTTGTCAGGCGCTCGTTCATGGAGCAAATGTAATCCAGATAGAAGGGAATTTTGATGAGGCATTAAACATAGTCAAAGAACTTGCACAAAGATACCCGATAACGCTTGTGAACTCAATAAATCCTTTCAGGCTGGATGGACAGAAGACAGCGGCATTTGAGGTATGCGACCAGTTTGGTTTTTCACCGAAATATCACGCGCTTCCTGTAGGCAATGCGGGAAATATAACTGCATATTGGAAAGGTTACCAGGAATATCACAGGCGAGGAAAGATTTCTTCATTGCCGGTTATGCTCGGCTTTCAGGCAGCGGGCGCTGCGCCGATTGTTAAGGGACATCCTGTTGAAAGGCCTGAGACAATAGCGACAGCCATAAGAATCGGCAATCCTGCAAGCTGGAAAGGCGCAACAGCTGCAAGGGATGAATCAGGCGGAAGGATTGAGGCTGTTACAGACGAAGAAATATTAAAGGCATACAATCTTATTGCATCAACAGAAGGCATATTCTGCGAACCTGCATCCGCTGCGTCATTGGCAGGCGTGATGAAACTGCATAAAGAAGGCTATTTCAAGCCCGGAGATTCTGTGGTTTGCACTCTTACAGGGCATGGGCTTAAAGACCCGGATACGGTATTCAGGGTATCAAAAGACCCCTTGAAGGTTAAGGCAGATATTGCCGAGGTAGAGAAGATAATAGAAAGGATAATTTAGACAGCAAGTAATTTTACGGATGAAACATTCATATCTATAAATCGGCACAAAGGAGAATGAAAATGTCATTCCCGCTTGTCGGGAATCTTTCTTGCGATTCCGAACAAGTCGGAAGGATGCTGGACAAGCCAGCATGACAAAGAGCGGATATTCATAAATGAAATACGTTGTAATCATAGGTGACGGCATGGCAGACAGGCCGTTAAATGAGCTTGGAGGTAAAACCCCCTTACAAGCAGCATTTACCCCGAATATGGACAAGCTTGCCTGCGAAGGGATAATCGGCAGGGTCAGGACTATCCCAGAGGGTTTTCATCCCGGCTCTGATGTTGCTAATCTGAGCGTGCTCGGATATGACCCAAGGAAGTTTTATACGGGCAGGGCATCTCTTGAGGCAGCAAGCATCGGAGTAGGCCTCAAAGACACTGATGTTGCTTACAGGTGCAATCTCGTAACTCTGAAGTTTAATAAAGATAAGACACAGGCAGTAATGGAAGATTACAGCGGAGGCCATATCTCAACTGAAGAGGCGGGGATACTCATCAATGATATAAACAAAGGACTCGGCACCTCACAGATAAAATTTTACAGAGGCGTAAGTTACAGGCATCTGATGGTATGGTCAGACGGCAAGGTAAATGCTGAATGCACTCCGCCGCATGACATAATGGGAAGGGATATTTCAGATTATCTTCCTGTTGGTTCAGGCGAGGAAACTCTCAGAGAATTAATGATTGATTCTGTGGATGTCCTTGAAAGCCATTACATAAACAAGGAACGTATAAATAAGGGCAAAAACCCTGCAAACAGCATATGGCTCTGGGGACAGGGGAAAAAACCGGAGCTGTCAAAATTCAGAGAGAAATATTCTGTTGAAGGCGCAATGGTTTCTGCTGTGGACCTTACAAAGGGGCTTGGCATATACGCCGGGTTTAAGATACTTCAGGTGCCCGGTGTTACCGGCTGGCTTGATACAAATTATGTCGGCAAGGCAGAGTACGCATTGAATGCCCTTAATGATGTAGACTTTGTTTATATCCATCTTGAGGCGCCTGATGAAGCAGGGCATTCAGGAAACTATAAGAACAAGATAAAGGCAATAGAGGATTTTGATGCGCTTGTTGTAGGCACTGTTATGCGGGGTATAAAATCATTTGAGGAATTCAGGATTCTGCTGATGCCTGACCATCCTACGCCTGTAGAATTGAGGACACATACGGATGAACCGGTGCCATTTGTTATCTATGACAACAAACAAAAGCAAAAGAATGAAGGCGCGTCTTTTGATGAATCAATTCTGAAAAGGAAAGATATAATGGTTTTTGAAGAGGGATATAAGCTGATGGATTATTTTATTAAAGGAGTTAAATAATGCTTATTGTCCAGAAATACGGCGGGACGTCTGTTGCTAATGTTGAAAGGATTAAGGCTGTTGCCAAGCGCGTTGTGAAGACTGCCAAAGAAGGGCATAAGGTTGCGGTTGTAGTCTCTGCGATGGCGGGAGAAACAGACAAGCTGATAAATCTTGCACATCAGGTTTCATCCAATCCCAGCGAAAGAGAGATGGATCTTATGCTTTCATCAGGGGAACGAGTTACCTGCGCCCTTACAGCCATAGCAATAGAAGAGCTTGGCCATAAAGCAATGGCATTTACGGGAAGGCAGATGGGGATAATAACAGATGATGTGCATACAAAGGCAAAGATAGAAAAAATAGCGGGAGAAAGGGCAAAGAAGGCATTGGATGGAGGATATATAATTGTTGTGGCCGGCTTTCAGGGTATAACAGAGAAAGAAGATGTTACGACGCTTGGAAGAGGCGGCTCCGACCTTTCTGCGGTTGCGATAGCCTCAGCGCTGAATGCCGACTTATGCGAGATATACACGGACGTGGACGGTGTTTATACGACAGACCCCAATATTGTTCCGGAGGCGAGAAAGCTGGATAAGATTTCCTATGAAGAGATGCTTGAGCTTGCAAGCCTCGGCGCAAAGGTGCTTCAGACGAGGTCCGTTGAATTTGCAATGAAATACGAAGTGCCTGTTGTTGTGAGGTCAAGTTTTAATGATAATCAGGGGACGCTTGTTACCAAGGAGGATGAGGATATGGAAAAAGTCGTTGTATCAGGAGTTGCTTATGACAAAAACCAGGCAAAGATTACCGTAATGGGAGTGCCTGATAAGCCGGGCATAGCCGCAAGACTTTTCAAGGGGATTGCGGACGCCGGCATAGTCGTTGATATAATTGTCCAGAATGTAAGCAGTGACGGAAAAGCGGCAGACATATCATTTACAATTCCAAGGACAGACGCAAAGAAGGCATTGAAGCTGACGGAAGGAATAGCCAAAGAACTCAGCGCAAAGGGCGTTGACATGAAGGAGGATATTGCTAAGATATCCATTGTCGGCGTAGGCATGAGGACTCATTCCGGTGTTGCCTCGCAGATGTTTGAAACACTCTCAAAGCATGGCGTGAACATAATGATGATAAGCACATCAGAGATAAAGGTATCCTGCGTTATAGACGCCAAATATACGGAGCTTGCAGTGCGGGTTTTGCACGAGGCGTTTGGACTGGCGCAGGCAAAGGGTTAGATAGTTTCAGATGAAGATATAGATACAAAGCCCTGCTCTTCAAAATGAGGGTCAAAAGCAAAAACTTTTCTAATTCCCATATTACGCATAACCTCAAAACTAATGCAGTCAACAAGGCTTAATTTTTTTCTTGAAGCAGTTAAAAGGGCGCTTATGCCGGCTTCGTGCACTGCCTTATCAATCCATTCTATATTTATCAGGGGCAATATGTCTTCCTGAAAAACCCTGACCGACTCTAAGCCAAGCCGCCGTTGTATAAGGGAAAAACTTTCAACAAGAACGTAATTGTTTGTGATTAGAATATTCTCGGAATAAAGCAGTTCTCCCCAAAGTTTCCTTGCGTTTTGATGATTATTGTCATCTTTGTTGAGAATCGCCAGAAAAGCAGAGGTGTCAAAAAAGACCATCATTTATTTTCAAATGCCTCTGCGAGATACTTATCGTGTTCCGTGGAAAGGTCTTTCAATCCTGAACTGAAACGTCCCGCTGCCGCAAGAGCCCGCCTGCGCCGTTCCTCAACATCAACCAATACGGCTGATTTTATCATATTATCCACTGCCTGCCTGATAAGTTCTGCTACGGAACGATGACGGGATGCGGCAATTTTCTTTAAAGATTTCGCCTGTTTTTCTGTTAATTGTATCTGCGTTCTAATCATATCTGCCTCCTATGATTACACTTATGATTACATGATAACACGAGGTGTTGGGTGTTGTCAAAAAGTAAATACAAGGAAAATTCCGAAAATTGCTTGACATACTTGCTTTATCCTTCATATAATGCCTCAAATGTGTAAGTAGTACGGAAGTATTGGGGGGAAATGATGGGAATATTTAATAAGCTTTTTGGCCCCAAAGAACTAAGTCCAGAGTGGTTTCAGCTTGCTCTATCGCAGTTATCAGTGCGCGCATCAGTAGCTAATATTTCGTCATCATTACGCGCACAGGGTTGTCCTCGTAAAATGATCCCTAATGTGCTTAATCGAGCGAATGCAGAATTGCGCAAACAACTTATGGAACAACGCCATTTTCAGGTTTGGGGTCACTTCGCATCACCCCTTCGCTGTTCCGATTCGCAATGTCCCTGCCCAGGAAAAGAAGCCCTATTGCCCGGCTCTTCTGCTTATCTTTATATAAGTGAAGAAGTTGTGAAGTTTCGTCAAGATGCTATTACATATCTTGATATGCAGGGGAAAATTGAGAGATTAAAATCTCCCAATGCAATCTTTGCGTCTGTAGGTACCGGCGTTGCAAATCCTATTTTTCTTTGTCGAGAGGGCGCGCTTGGGTACGGACTCAACTTAGACTTATCACTCAAGGATGCGAAACAATGTATTGAAATTGGGTTCGTACCTTTGCGTCCTTCTCCAAAGAATTAATGATAGTCTCATTATCAAGCAGGGTAGCAGGCTTTATGGCAACAAGAGAAGGCAGGGTCAGCGGCGGTAATCAAATAGTGGATGTTACTGTTTTAATGCGTCGTCTGAAGAAATAACTGCCAAGCGTTATTTGATAAAGCTGCGGCCTAATCGCCGCAGCTTTCCTGTCGTCTTATCTCAGGAATTCTTCCACTGTAGGGTTATTTTTCTGTGCGTCTGCAATGACAATCCAAATCAAGAAAATGTTACGATATATCCATGCAATTTGTTGATTATACGAAAATATATGTAAAGGCCGGGGACGGCGGAAGAGGCTGTGTAGCCTTCAGAAGGGAGAAGTATGTCCCCCGCGGCGGGCCGAGCGGCGGAGACGGCGGCAGGGGAGGTCATATCATATTCAGAGCAAGCAGGGAACTGAATACCCTACTTGACCTCAGATATCAGAGAGAATATAGAGCAAAAAGAGGCCAGCACGGCATGGGCAAAAAGATGCACGGCAAAGATGGTGAGGACAGGATTATTCCCGTGCCTGTTGGTACTGTTATAAAAGACGCAGATACAGAAGAAGTGCTCGCAGACCTTGACAGCGAAGGCGCAGAAACTATAATAGCAAAAGCGGGCAGGGGCGGTCAGGGAAATGCTCACTTTGCAACTCCAACAAGGCAGGCGCCAAAATTTGCACAGCCCGGAGAAGAAGGCGAAGAAAAAAATCTTGTTATTGAGTTAAAACTCCTTGCTGATATCGGCTTGATAGGGCTTCCCAACGCAGGCAAATCAACTCTTATATCTGTAATATCATCAGCAAGGCCCAAGATTGCGGATTATCCGTTCACAACTCTTACGCCTAATCTCGGAGTTGTGAAGCTCAAAGATTTCAGGAGTTTTGTTGTTGCAGACATTCCCGGACTCATAGAAGGAGCGCACAAGGGCGCAGGATTAGGGTTTCAGTTTTTAAGGCACGTAGAACGCACCTCAATGCTCCTTCACCTTGTTGATGCCTCTGATATGCCTGAAACCGACCCTGTGGAAGACTTAAAAAAGATAAACAAAGAACTTGAGCTTTACAGTTCAAAGCTCTTAAAGAAAACGCAGGCGGTTGTCGGAACAAAAACGGACATTGCCATAGAGAAGAAGAGGCTCAGAAAACTCGCAAAATACTGCAAGTCAAAAAACATTGAGTTTTTCCCTGTGTCAGCGGCAACAGGCAAAGGGATAAAGGAACTCCTTGTTTATCTGTCTGGTGTTGTCGGAAAAGAAAAATAAAGAACAGCAATCAGACGGATAACACCGCATTAAGTATTGATTTTTTATGCCTTGACATCTTCCTTGTATGCTATATAATTTTTCTATAGAGCGTTGATAATACATCATGAGTGTAGGAGGTGCAATATGGCTAAAAAAGAGGTAAAAAAGGAGACAAAAGAGGTTGTAAAAACCGAGCCTGCAAGGGCAATCTCGCCCTTCGAGGAGATGGAAAAGCGCTTTGAGGATTTTTTCAGAAAGCCATTTTCTTTAATCGGGCCGACATGGTGGCCAAGGCTCAAGATCCCGGATCTGGAGGAAATTTCTCCGACAGTGGATATTTACGAAGACGCTGGCGATGTTGTAATAAAGGCAGAGCTGCCGGGAATGAAGAAAGAGAACATTGATGTGAATATTTCCGGTGACATAGTGACTATTTCCGGAGAAAAGAAGAAGGAGGAGAAAATTGAGAAGAAGAATTATTACAGCATGGAGAGGTCCTATGGCTCTTTCACGCGCACTTTTCGCATGCCGGCTGAGGTGCAGGCAGATAAAGCAAAAGCGAATTTCAAAGACGGGGTTCTTGAGTTAAGGGTTCCAAAGACAGAGGAGGCAAAGAAGAAGGAAAAGAAGGTTGAAATAGAATAAGCCAACGCCACATCAACCGAAACACGAGGCATAGGAGGATAAAAAAGTCGTAAGGAGGCTGTGGTTGGATTAAGGCAAGATTCACGGGTCTGTCAGAATAGGGGCTGAAGTCTCTCGGAGCGGATAGCCCCGCATAACAGCTTGGGATAACCTGATATATTGTATTACCGCCTGCAATCTGCAAAGGCAGTTTAATATTGCCGAAAGACAGACACGGCCTCCTGAGTAAAATTGCATTGTTTTGTAAAGCTTTCTCAGCACACATGCCTGCCGGAAAATGATTTCTTTAGACTGACTAAGATTTCAGTTGTAAATACTCTTTTGCAAGCTTGGGATACAGGCTTGGATTGAACAGGATATTTGTCATAAAGTAGCATTCGTGAGTGCAGAAACATTTTTTGTCCTGAATTGACGTGAGAACTTTCCTTGCTTTTTCTGAGCGCAGGATTTTTTTTATGTCATATTCGTAATCCTTCACATTCCCAAGTCTTTCCGTAAGGATTTCGCATGGATATACATCTCCGCTTTCTGTAAGGACAAGGTTCAGCCTGCCTGCATAGCACGGGTTCAGTCTTTTTTGCTCAACTAAAGTCCTGTGTATCAGGTTGCGCTGGAGAATGTCCTGAGCGGCTTTTATGTGCGCGCCTTTGAAGCGGTACGTAGCTGAAGTTTTATTCTTAAGATTTTCCTCCAACCTTTTTATTGCATGGAGATATTTTTTGTAATCAACTCTTTTATAGTTTTCATCATCAAGCCTGCCGCGTACAAGGGAAATGGTATGCGTTTTTATGTTTTTCAGCTTGCTTACGAAATCTATTATCCCGTCCATTTAATCCTGATTTTCTGAGCAGAAAACAGTATTTACTCCAAGCTCAAAGTTAGGATATTTTTCAAGGAGTTTTCCGAGCAGGTTGTAAGTATCCATGGTTTTATCAAAGCTGTGAGGCGTATTGCGGAGTTTGTCATGCGCTTCATTCAAGCCGTCAATTGAAAGTTTTACGGCTATCACGCTTTTTTTGCAGTGTTTTAAAATTTCTTCTGTCCTTTCATAGATTAATTCAGGAAGAAGCCCGTTTGTCGGGTAAAGCATAATTGCAGGCTTATTATTTTTATAAAAAACTTTGCTTATCTCAGCGAGGTCGTCCCTGAGGTATATCTCGCCCCCTGAAAATGCGAGCCAGAGCAGGGTGCCAAGAGTTTTAGAAACTTTTTGTATTTCGTCCAGAGACAACTCCTCTGCAGAAACTCTGCTTTCAGCGCTCTTAAGATAAAAACAGAACGGGCATCTTGAATTGCATTTCCGCGTGACAAAAAAAGTGAGATGGATCTGCCTTGTTTTTAGGAAGATTTGCCCCATATATCTTGCTGGTGAGTACATAATCTATATAATAACCCAAAAAAGACTTGATCTGCCTTGAACCGAAAAATACGTAACACGATGTGAAAATTACCTTGACAGTTCCTGCTGCCTTTAGGTATTGTTTTTTCAGTATTAAAAAGAGTCGGGAGGGTTAAGATGCGTAAGATTTTAATAGCCCTGTTTATCCTTGCCTTTGTTTCAACAGCCTCTGCCTTAGAAATCAATCAGGATGCGCCATTATTTTCCCTGAGAGACAGAAACAACGAATTCTTTCACCTAAGCGACAATATTAACTCCCCCACACCCCCTCTTAAAGAAAGAGGGGGCAAGGGGGCGTTAGAGGGGAGGAAGGGGGGTGTTAAGGGAATAGTCCTAAACTTTTTCTCCTCAACCTGCATACCCTGCAAAAGAGAACTGCCTATATTGAACTCCCTTGCGGATGAATTCGCAAAGAAGAAGATAAAGATTGTAATTGTAAGCTATCAGGAAGACATGGAAAAGGCGGCGGAGTTTCTTGAGGCATTAAAAGTAGACAAGCCGTTAATCCTTGCTGACCCACACGGCTGGGTAGGCAGGAAATACATGGTCAAAGGGCTTCCGATGACCTTTTTCATAAGCTCAGACGGAAAGATAAAGGACATCATTCCCGGCGAACTGCCTGACTTTGAGAAAGTGATAAGGCAAAAGACAGGAAAACTGTTAAAATAGAATTACTAAATTTGCAGGGGGTTAAAATGCAAAGCGTGGCGCTGAGAAAAGAGGCAAAAAAGGCAATAGAAGAATTATCAGAGGAAAAAGTGAAAGTTGCTGTGGACTTTCTGGATTATCTTAAAGAAAAAGAATCAATGGAAGCAACCCTTGAGATTCTATCAAGCCATGAGCTTACGGCTCAGATAGAAGAAGCTGAAAAGTCCCTCAAAACAGGGAAAAAAGAAGACTTCATTCCGTGGGAAAAAGTAAGGCGGAATGTATAAGGCACAGTCTCATAAAAGGGCGGCTAAGTATTATAAAAGCCTTGATGATAAGACTGCCAGGCGGATAAACAGGGCTGTTGAGGAAATCATGAAAAACCCGCGCGAGGGGCAGCATATAAAAAAACTCACGGGTAAGTATGAGGGGAAATATCGCTATGAGGTCGGCGGGTTAAGGATCATTTATAGAATACTTGAGAATGAGAAAATTGTTCTCATAGAAGCCATAGGCCCAAGAGGAGATATTTACAAACAATGAAAAGAAAAATGTATGCATCCAAAATCCTGATAATTTTACTTGTGCTCATCTTTGTTTCAATCTCCTTCTCCTCTCTCCCCGGCGAGGCGGCTGAAAAACCCTCAAAAACTAACAAATCGGCAAAACCTTCAAATACTGAAAAAACCGAAACCGCAAAACCAATAAAGCGCATTGACACAATGATAGCGGTCTCTTTGACCTTGAGACAACCGGCAAGGTTGATAAAGATATAAGCCGACCCCTTTCAGAAAGCATAAGACGCGAAGTCTTCAAATCAGGCAAATGGGAACTCATTGACAGGGGAAACATGGACAAAGTCTTCGGAGAGC
>CAZHHV010000037.1:297-14393 GCA_964532335.1 uncultured Nitrospiraceae bacterium | reverse complement strand
TAATCCGGGATAAAAAAATTACTATTGGTGACATTGCGAAAGAATTTGAGATTTCAAGACAGGCTGCTTTAAAGGAGATGAACAAACTGGTCGGATTGAAGGTTGTTAGTCTCAAGGGAAAAGGCAGGGGGGCGTATTATGAGCTTGTCTAACTGGTTGTCAATTAGGTTGTCAATTAGGTTGTCAATTGTAAGGACGGGCAGTTTATTATGTACTTGTATAATGGTTGGCGATTAGGTTGGCGATTAGAAAGGTACACAAGCTGCTGGTTTGCTAAACGACATAGAGTCTTACTCTTCCCTCTTATCCAACCCGTAAAGTTTTCTGATTGTTGCGATGAGGATGTCCTTGTCCTCGGAGTCTTCTTTTAAAGCAGCAGTGGGTGGATGCATGAGCTTGTTTATGATTGTATTTGCCATATATTCTACGGCTTCTTTTTCTTTTTCCCCAAGGCTTGGCAGTTTGTTAAGGAGTTTTTCAATCTCTTCTTTTTTGACGGTGTCCGCCCTTTCGCGCAGGGCAACGACTGTAGGGACAGAATCAAGCGATGCCAGCCATTTCTGAAAGATTTCTATTTCCTCTGTTATTATTCCTTCCGCCTTTTCAGCCTCTTTCTGCCGCTCAAGCTTGTTTGTATCAACAATTCCGTGCAGGTCATCAACATCATAAAGGTACACATTGTCTATGTTATTTATCTCAGGGTCTATATTCCTCGGAACAGATATGTCAATGATAAAGACAGGCTTGTGTTTTCTCTCTTTAATTATCTTCTGCATCTGCTCTTTCATAAGCACGTATTTTGATGCGCCGGTTGAACATATCACAATATCCGTATTGACCATCTCATGCATAAAATCTTCAAATCTTACAGCCCTGCCGTTGAATTCTTTTGCGAGTTCGCAGCCTGTTTCATAGGTTCTGTTTGCTACAATGACGTCTCTAACACCGCTATTGGTAAGATGCCGGGCTGCAAGCTCTGCCATGTCTCCTGCGCCTAAAAGCATGAATGATTTTGTTGAAAGGTCTGTAAATATTTTTTTTGCGAGCTCAACTGCGGCAAAGCTTATTGATACTGCATTTTCGGCAATCTTTGTCTCTGTGCGTATCCGCTTGGCGACTGATATTGCTTTTTTCATGAGTTTGTTGAGGAGAATTCCCGTTGCCTTTTTCCGGAGGGAAAATTCAAACGCGTCTTTTATCTGGCCGAGTATCTGGGGTTCTCCTACGACCATTGAGTCAAGGCTTGCAGCAACCCTGAAGATATGCTTTACGGCGTTTGTATCCTCATGGGTATAGAGTGCTGTTTCAAGGGAATCCCTTTCTATGCCGTGAAATTCGGAGAGGAAGTCCTTTATGGACTCATAGGCCTTTTGGGGATTATCAACGTTGGCGTACATCTCAACCCTGTTGCAGGTTGAGAGTATTACAGCCTCCTTTATCCCTGAGATGGACTTAATCCTCGCGAGCCCCTCTTCAAGTTTCGAGCCGTTAAAGGCAAGTTTTTCCCTTACATCAACTTCGGCTGTTTTATGATTAAGCCCTACAACAAGAATATTCATAGGAAAACATGAAGACCTTTTTTGATTAATTTAATCCCGAAGAATGCGATAAGGATTGTAATAAACCCGATGATAGACAGTATTGCAGCCCTTTTTCCTCTCCATCCCGCTAAAAGCCGCGTGTGCAGGACTACGGCGTATGTAAGCCAGGTGACAATGGCCCATACCACACGGAAATCTCCTTTCAGATAGCTTCCCCATGCGCTCTGCGCCCAGAGCGCTCCGGTTATGATTGCAAGTGTAAGCAGAGGGAAGCCGATTGTTATCAGCCTGTAATTTATCTCGTCAAGGATTTGAAGGCTCGGCAGCCTCTGAAACAACCCGCTTGGGTGTTTTGATTTTACATAGCGCTCCTGAATCAGATACATGACTCCTATGCCTGACGCCATTGCGAATGCTGCATTGCCTATGAATGCGAGTATCGTATGAATGCTGAGCCAGTAGCTCCGGAGTTGAGGGCTTAGAGGTTTTATCTCTCTTGGAAGCATGGCGGATGAAAGCATCAGGACAAAGACGAGAGGCATAATGAATGAACCGAGAAGCCCGAGCTTGTATCTGAATTCAAGGATGAGGAATAAGAGAACCGTGCACCATGAAAAGAAAGATGTTGCCTCATGAGGATTCACTGCCGGCATACGGCCTGCATCGGCATAACGAAGGACGATGCTAACAGTGTGCAGCACAAAACCAGTTACAACAAAGAGCAGCATTATTTTTGTCGTTGTCTTTGAACTCCTGAAGAGTTCAACAATGCTGATTATCGTTGCCGTAAAATAAAATGTAAGCGCAAGTTCAAAAAAAAGTGTAGTCATCAAAAACAACCAAGCTGGCAGTTTGTGATTTTTATCTTGAGCCTGTCAGCGGCATTACCGACAATTTTATAGGTCACTCCAATCTCCTCTGCGATTTTCCTTGCAGCGCTGCATGAAAGCCTGTTTTTGACGGACTTTCTCTTAACCGTTTCTTCTATCCTGTTTTTCATTCGCTCCTCATTTCAGCAATCTCTGTATGTAATCCAAGCATTCATCAAATCCCGACATCGGTGCAAAAACAACCTTAAATCTCTTTGCCTTTGCAGGCAGTTTCATGGAAGGTTCAGGACGTTGCTGATAGCTACGTCCTTCATCCTCAAATAAAATTATATCTGCAGTTTCAAGAACTCTTTCAGCGCTTTTCTTTAAAGCTCCGCCATGCCTTCCAGATACAAATATTACAATATCGGGTTTTAAAAACTCAATTGCGCTGTTGCCTTCCACTATTATCCCTCTGAGATTGGCAAGCCTGTCAACAGCCATGGGAAGAACCTCTTTGAGTTCTTCGGGAGGCGATTGAACCCACAGCACTTTTTCGGCGCCTGCGTTGATGAGCCTTGCAGTATCTTTGCTTTCCTGCGTTAATGTCTCAGGGTCATCAATTATTGAGGCGTAAATGGCAGTTTTTGTGTATTTGATTGCGCCCCAGCTGTTTTTAGTGTCAGTGTAAGTTTTTAGTGTCAGTTTTTCTTTACCGACACTGTCACTATTCACTGACACATTCGCGATTTTAGTAAGGTGTTTAAGCAGCGCTTCTGCAATGGTTGTTTTGCCGGCTCCGCTGTGGCTGCCGCCGATGCCTATAATAAATGGCCTTTTATTGGCTATGCCGTTGTCTCTTCTAATTGATTGACCTCTTCTTTTTCTTTATATCCGCAATCTTTTTTATGGCACTGGAGTATTACAGCGCCTCCCTTGAGCCTTTTTTCAAAAAGGAAATCAGCGTTGCATTGGGGGCATTTTTTAACCGCCGGTTTATACCATGATGCAAATTTGCACTTGGGATAATTGCCGCAGCTCCAGAAGACCTTTCCCTTTTTAGACCGTCTCTCGACAATATCTCCTCCGTCTTCAGGGCACTTGAAACCTGTGGCGATCGCTTTTGTTGTCTTGCATTCAGGATATTTTGAGCATGCGAGGAATTTTCCGAATCTGCCTGATTTAAGCACCATCGGTGAATCGCAGTTGGGACATTTTTCATTCGTTGTCTCAACCTTCTCTTCTGCAACCTTTATATTGCCGTTTTCTTCAGTTACAAAATTTTTTGTATTCTTGCATTCGGGATAGCCTGAACAGGCAAGGAACTTTCCGTTCCTTCCCCATTTGATGACCATTGGTTTTCCGCATTTTTCACATTTTACGTCTGTTGGCATATCTTCCGGTTTTACCCTCTGCTGTGTCTTTTTTGCATCTTCAAGATCGCGGCTGAACGGCTTATAAAAATCCTTAACGACCTTGACCCATTTCATTTTTCCTTCTTCAATGCTGTCAAGCTTATCTTCCATGGATGCTGTGAAACCTATATCCAGAACGTCTGAAAATCTGTCCACCAGAAGGTCGTTGACGACAACCCCGAGTTCTGTCGGAGCGAATTTTCCATTGTCTTTGTGCACATATTTTCTGTCCTGTATTGTGGACAGTATTGCAGCGTAGGTGCTTGGCCTTCCTATCCCTTTCTCTTCAAGTGTCTTTATAAGCGTTGCCTCGGAATATCTCGGTGGCGGCTGTGTAAAGTGCTGTTTGGGCTGAAGTTCAAGGAGGTTGAGCTTTTCTCCTTCTTTCAACGCAGGAAGTATCCCGCCTTCTTCCTCTTCCATTTCTTCCTTACCCTCTGTATATAGTTTCATGAAACCGTTAAACCGTATCACTGTGCCTGAGGCTCGCAGTTCTGCAAATTCCCTGTCTTTTAAATCCCCCCATCCCCCCTTTGAAGATAACCCCTCCTCACTCCTCCCCTTATCTAAGGGGAGGACGGGTGGGGTTATTATAAATGTTGTCTGCTCAAGCTGTGCAGGCGACATCTGGCTTGAAATAAAACGGTTCCAGATGAGCGTGTAAAGCGCATATTGCTCTTTTGTAAGATACTGTTTTACATCTTCAGGTCTCCTATTGGAATATGTAGGCCTTATTGCCTCGTGCGCTTCCTGCGCAGACGCCTTGCTCTTGTAAACAGGAGGCTTTTCAGGCAGATAGTCTTTGCCGAATGTCTTTTCTATGAATTTTATTGCCCACTCCTGAGCCTCTTGCGCAACTCTGAATGAATCAGTTCTCATGTATGTGATTAAGCCGATTGCTCCCTCTTTGCCGATTTCAACTCCTTCATAGAGCTGTTGAGCGACAACCATTGTCCTTTTTGCCGTAAATCTGAGGTCACGGGCTGCTGCCTGCTGAAGAGTGCTTGTGATAAAAGGAGGATATGGCATCCTTTTTGTAAGTTTTTTCTCTATTTTTATGAGTATAAATTCTTTATCTTTTAATTCTTCGGTGGCTGCATCGGCGGTTGATTTGTCCGGTATCAAAAATCTTGAATCTTGTCGGAGACTCGACTCTCCGAGAATCTTGAATCTTGAATCTATTGAATGAAGCTTTGCCCAGAACTTAGGAGGCATTGATCCCTCAAAATGCGCATTTATAGACCAGTATTCCTCTTTCTTAAATGCGGTTATTTCGCGCTCCCTTTCAACTACAAGTCTTACAGCAACCGACTGTACCCTGCCTGCGCTGAGTCCCCTTCTGACCTTTCTCCACAGAAGCGGACTTAATCCGTAACCTACAAGCCTGTCAAGGATTCTTCTTGCCTGCTGCGCATCAACCTTATTCATATTAATGCGTTCAGGATGCTTTATTGCCTCTTTGACAGCCTTTTCTGTAATTTCATTGAATATAATCCTGTAAATTTTTTCATTTGGAATTTGAGATTTGGAATTTGAGATTTCAGATGCTATATGCCATGCTATTGCCTCTCCTTCTCTGTCATGGTCTGTGGCGAGATAAATCCTGTCCGCTTTCCTGGCAATCTGCTTTAACTCTTTTATGACTTTTTCCTTTCCGGGGATGACAATGTACTGGGGATCGAAATTGTTTTCAATATCAACGCCCAATTCTTTCTTGGGAAGGTCTTTTATGTGCCCGATAGACGCCTTAACGATAAAATCCTTCCCGAGGATTTTGTTTATCGTTCTTGATTTTGCAGGCGACTCAACAATAACTACGGAATTCATTTATTCTCACTACCCCCTCATTTTACTCATGCAAGAAAAAATTTCTTTCCTTCTGCTTGCTTCACAATCCCTTTTAATTCAAGGCTGAGAAGGATTCCAAGCACCTTTTGCGCAGGCATCTTGCTTTCTCTTGAAAGCATATCAACATGCTTAGGTTCTGCTGTCATTATATCACAAAGTCTCTTTTCCTCAACCGAAAGCTCTATGTTTGCCTTTTCCCTTGTCCGTATGTAACCCTTCAGAACAGGTGCAAGTTCTTCTATTACATCCTCTGCGCTCTGCACGAGCTTTGCCCCTTTTTTAATCAGGTCATTCGTGCCTTTTGAGTTTGTATAATTAATATTGCCTGGCACTGCAAAAACCTCCTTCCCCTGTTCCAGTGCGCAGCTTGCTGTTATCAATGAGCCGCTGTCAACAGTTGCTTCCACAACAAGCACACCGAGGGACAATCCGCTTATTATCCTGTTCCTTTTCGGGAAATTTTCTTTTTCAGGCGGTGTGCCCGCCGGAAATTCGCTTATAACATATCCTGAAGCTGCTAATTTTTCCATTAACCCTCTGTTCTCAGGAGGATATGGCACGTCAATCCCTGAGCCCAGAACAGCAATGCTTCTGCCGCCGGATTTAACAGCAGCGGTGTGCGCCAGCGTATCAATCCCCCTTGCCATACCGCTCACAATAGTAAATCCCATGGAGGAAAGCTCAGATGATAATTTTTCAGCGGCGAGTTTTCCATACGAACTGTATTTTCTTGAACCGACAATTGCAACAGCGTATCTGTCTTCCTTCAGTATTCTCCCCTTTATGTAAAGCGCAATCGGAGCGTCTTCTATATTCTTCAGCGTTTCAGGATAATCCTTATCGCTGAAACTAACTATTTTTATTCCGCCGGCGTCAAGTTTTTTAAGCTGAGCATCTATCTTTCCCCATTCTGAATATCCTTTTATGTTTTTTGCTTTTGCAGGTCCTATGCCGCGGATATTTGCCAGTTCTTTATACGGCGCTTTAAAGACTGCCTCGGGTTTTTTATAGATAGCAAGCAGTTTTCTTGCTGTCACAGGCCCGATATCAGGCACATCACTCAGTGCGATCCAGAATTTAGGGTCAGACATAATTTTATGAGTATAAAGTTAAAAGTGAAAAGTTAAAAGTTCTATTATTGATGCCTGTAATATTAACGTCCTATGCTCATAGTATTCTTGTCATTCCGCACTTGTCTACGACTCATAGAGATGCGGAATCCAGCATTAAGAATAATGGCTTCCACAACAGCGTCTGGATTCCCGTTTTCACGGGAATGACGAAACAGAGAACATTTATTATGCAGTTCTCAATAGCTATATTCAGAAATTATTGACTCCTAACTCTTAATCCTCACCTTTGAGTTTATTTTCAAGCGTAATGCATTCAACTTTATAAATCCCTCGGCATCTCTCTGATTGTAAACTTTCTCTGCCTCAAAAGTCGCAAGTTCGGGCTGATAAAGTGACTTCGGCGATTTCCTTCCGACAACCTGACAGTTTCCCTTGTAAAGCTTAAGCCTGACTGTGCCTGTTACATTATTCTGAGTTTCATCTATCATCGTCTGGAGCATCTTTCTCTCAGGGGAAAACCAGTATCCGTAATACACAAGCTCGGCATATTTGGGCGTCAAAGAATCCCTGAGATGCATAACCTCCCTGTCAAGCGTTATTGATTCAATTGCCCTGTGGGCGATATGAAGAACCGTGCCGCCCGGTGTTTCATAAACTCCGCGTGATTTTATTCCGACGTATCTGTTTTCAACTATATCAGCCCTGCCTATCCCATTCTTTCCGGCGATCGGATTAAGTTTTTTAAGAAGTTTTGCCGGAGACATTTTTTTGCCGTTTATGGCAACCGGGTTTCCTTTCTCATAACTTATCTCAATATGTGTAATTTTATCAGGCGCCTTTTCAGGAGGGACAATCATGGTAAACATATCCTTCGGAGGCTCTGCCCATGGATCTTCAAGAATTCCTCCCTCATAACTTATATGAAAGAGATTTCTGTCGGTGCTGTAAGGTTTAGCCCTTGTCACCGGAACAGGAATGTTTTGCTTTGCTGCGTATTTGATTAATGACTGCCTTGAATTAAAAGGCCATTCACGCCACGGGGCTATTACTTTTATGTCCGGTTTCAGCGCATAGTAAGTGAGTTCAAACCTCACCTGATCATTGCCCTTTCCTGTTGCGCCGTGGGACACCGCATCCGCCTTTTCTTTTTTTGCAATCTCTATCTGTTTTTTTGCTATTAATGGCCTTGCTATTGATGTGCCAAGCAGATATGTCCCTTCATAAACTGCATTTGCCCGTAACATTGGGAAGACATAATCTCTGACGAATTCTTCTCTCAGGTCTTCAACATAGGCTTTTGAGGCGCCGGTTCTCAATGCCTTTTTTCTTACGGCATTAAGGTCTTCTCCCTGTCCGAGGTCTGCGCAGAAAGCAATAACTTCTGCATTGTATGTCTCCTTTAGCCATTTTATGGCAACAGAAGTATCAAGCCCTCCGGAATATGCAAGAACTATTTTCATAAAACCTCCAAGAATGTGAACCCCGCTGGAAATTCCTACGGGGTAAATATAACATAATTCTGTGTTTCATTCTATCTTCAACAATTTTCTCAGCCTTTTGTCCGCTCGCACAACTTCATCGGTATCATCTCCTGAAAGCTCCCACGAGTATTTCCCTTCGGTGGAGCGCTTCAGTTTTATCTTAACAGGTTTCTTCGGTTTTACCTGCTGTATCTCGGGCTGTTTCTTTATCTGGAAGCTGTCTTTGTCTGCGGAGAAGGCAGGATTAAAGACAAGAAGAATAGACAGGACTGCTAATAGAAAGAATTTTTTTTGCATGAATAGCACCTCTCATTCTGTCTGATAATTTTAATGGTATCGTAAAAAATCTGAATAATCGGTTTTTTGTCATTCCCGTGCAAACGGGAATCCAGTCTTTTCAAATCGTTATGTTCTCTCTGGATTCCTGCTTTCGCAGGAATGACGACTTTTTACGAGTCTGATAATTTTAAGACATTATAGAGTTTAAGATGTGATAGGTCAATAGGCGCAATTAAAAATGGTGGACGGTAGGGGATTCGAACCCCCGACTTCCACGTTGCGAACGTGGCGCTCTCCCAGCTGAGCTAACCGCCCTACGGGTCGTAGACCCTTTAGTATTATTTTGCCTTCTTTTGTATTTCAGTTGAAATGCATCAAATCCCCTCTCACCCCCCCTTTTCTAAAGGGGGGATTATTTATTTTATAATAGCGAGATTAAATCCTAAACTCTATTGCATGGGCGAAGTGATATTCTGTTCCATGTCTCTTCGTCTATCTCGTCAAGATACTCTTTTAGCGGATATTCTTTGCCGCATTCCATGCAGCTAAGAGCCGCTGTTCTTCAGTATGTATGCAGTTTTAAATCGCTTTCACATTCTCTGCATTTCATTTTTACATTATATACAATCTGCCGCAGTTTTGTCTTGACTGGCAAAGCTTGGAGAATACCTTGACATTCTATGTGGTAATGGCTATACTTTGAAAGTAAAACTTTAGGTAGGAGGGACAAGATTATGAAAATGGCCGATTTTTCTACGGGTATTGGTATTCTTGCTGGCATAATGGGGCTTTTGCTGTTATTTGCCCCCGGGGTTTTAAGGAAAATTAATGAAATGTCTCAGAAGATGATAGCCCGGATAGACACCGCTACATTTACCTATAGAATTGGATTTGGCGTTTCGCTTTTAATTGCCTCGGTCTTTCTGGTTTTCATGGGATATTATTTTAAGGTTAAGGGGCGTTAATGTTCGGATTGTTCAGACCTGCTCCATTAGGAGTGGATCTTGGCACCGGTTCTGTTAAGGTTGTAGGGCTCAACGGCAAAAAAATTTCGCTCGCCGCATTTATGGATATTCCCTCCCCTGACTGGGAAGAAGAATCTCTTATAGTAAACAAACTGAAAAACTTTTTCAAAGAAATAAATATTGCAGGCAAAGATGCTGTAGTTCATATTCCGGGACATCTTTCATTTATAAGGACGATAAATCTGCCTCCCATGCCCAAGGGCGAATTAAAAGAGGCTGTTAAATGGGAGATAAAGCGACAGCTGCCATATCCTACGGAAGAGGCTGTCTATGATTATATAGCAGCCCCGGCTGCGGATGGCATTGTTGTCACCTTCGCCTCTGCTGAGAGGAAAAATGTCCAGCGGCATATATCTCCTTTTAAGGAAGCCGGTCTTAAGGTTGTGGCAGTTGATGTAAATCCTTTGTGCCTTATAAGGGCGCTTCCATTGCACGGCTCAGGCAACATAATAGTGCTTGACATAGGCGCGCGAAGCATGGAGATAGACATAATGAGGTCAGAATCCGTACGGCTGACAAGGACAGTTGATCTGGGAGGCGAACAAATAAAAAACCAGCTTATAAGTGAAGGTTTCCCTGAAGGAGAGATTGATGATATCATGATGAATGGCCCTGCTGAGAGAATGAAAGAGGCATTGAATCAATTTTTGAGAGAGATTTTCCTTTCAATAGATTATTACAAGGCAACTTTTAAAGAGAAGATATTTTCTGAGGTTATTCTCACAGGCGGCGTTGCGATCAATCATGCTGTTCGGGATTACTTTTCTCAAATGCTTGATATCCCTGTCAGCGTTCCAAACCCCTTTGACAACCTTATCATGAAGGATGAAAGCCTGAGGCCGCTTGGCCCCCGATTTTCTGTAGCAATCGGCCTTGCAAAGAGGGCTGCATGAAACAGACATTAAATCTTCTGCAGGTTGAGGTTAAGGCAGGCGCTGCTGAGAGGAAAGGCCAGTTTTATTATCTGCTTGCAGGGCTTGCAGTTTATATCGTTGTGATTATGGGACTCTATCTTTTGAATGTTATTGACGCCAGGAAGCTTGGCGCCGAGATGGACAAGCTGAACAAACAGAAAGTAGAACTGCAGCAGCGGATAAAGCCCCTCCCTGCTGTTACTGTTGCCCCTTCTTTGTTAGTGGACAAGGAAATATTAACTGCAATAGAGAAGGCTCCAAGATGGAGCCTTATACTCAGCACCATCTCAGTTGTTGTGCCGCAGGATGTATGGCTTTCCTCTATTGAGTCACGAGATGAAAAGGGAGGAAGACGCATGAACATAAAAGGGTTTTCAACAACACAGCTCGGAGTTGCAAACTTTATAGCCGCGCTTGAGCTGTCCCATAATTTCTATGATGTTGAAATAGTCTTTGTGCAGAAAGGCCCCAAGGATATTTCTTTTGAACTGAAGGCAAAGATGAGATGGGCATGAAAAGACAGTATACGGTAGTCAGTATACGGCAAACAGGAAGGCAAAAATGGACGTGAAAAGCATTAAAGAAAAGATTAAGAGCCTTTCGCCGAGGGAAAAGATTATTGCTGCAGTAACGCTTACAGCAATAGTGGTTGTTGTTCCATACATGCTGCTCTATTCGCCGTCAGTCTTGCAAATTAAGAACAAAAAACAGGCGCTTCAGGCTGTAAAAAGCGAAGTTGAAGCTCTAAACATTACACTGGCATCACAGGCTGCTCTACCGAAGCAACCTGTCGCAGAAAAAGTGGTGCTTCCAGAAGCAGAGGATCTTTCGGGAATGTTAGCGGCAATAAGCAGGGAGGCAACTATTGCAAATGTTGATTTCGTATCCATAGCTCCAGAAGGTTTTGAGCATAAAAATAAATTTATAGAATTAAAGGTAAGGATAGAACTAAGAGTAAAATTTAGGGAATTATATGACTTCGTTAAAAATGTTGAGGCGCGGCACAAGTTGTTTCTTATTCAGGAACTTAAGTTTGAGACAAATGATTCGCTGTATCCTTCGGGGATAGCTTTGATGAAGGCGGTGACATATCTGAGGAAAAAGGAATGAAGATACAGGATGCAAGATACAGTCTCTTCAGGCGACTCGCCGAGGCGAGGATGCAAGATACAGGATGCAAGATATTGCTTCTCTTATTATTTTTTTGCTATTCACTGTTCACTATTCACTGTTCACTTTCTTATGCTGAGGGCATATCGGATATAAAATTTGATGCGTTGAATGAGCCGATAAAAGAAAAATGGGGCAGGGACCCGTTTGTCCGTTATGAAGACAAGACAGCAAAACTAAAAGGCAAGACGTTCAGAGAAGATATGCCTGTAGGCTTGAAGATCACCGGTATAATTTCTGACGGGAAGAAAGCGGTGGCAATAATAAACGGCGGGTTTTATAGGAAGAATGAAAGAGTCAATAATTTTCTTATAGTGAATATAGCTAAAGACAGGGTCTCACTTGAAAAAAACGGCAAAAGGTTTTATCTTGGAGTAGAGAAGTTTGCGATGGATACCCATAGGGATAGCGCCATGGATGATGATAAGGTAAAAGACAAAAAGGATGACAAAGGTAAAGATAAAAAAGAGGATAAGGAGGCGAAGGAATGAGAATGCAAGATAAAAGATGCAAGATGCAAGATGCAAGATGCAAGATACTGCTTCTCTTATTAGTTTTTTGCTGTTCACTGTTCACTGTTCACTATTCACTGTCTTACGCTGCTTCTAATTCCTCCTCAAATGAAAAAGGCGCTCCTATATCAATGGAATTAAGGGACGTTGAACTGAGCGATGTTTTGAGGGCGCTGGGACAGGAGCACGGCATAAACATAATCATTGACGAAAAAGTTACTGGCAAGGTGACAGTCAGCCTCAGGAATGTCCCCCTATGGGATGCTATTGACTCCATATTAAAGGGCAAGGGATTTGCATACATAAAGGACGGGAATGTTGTGAGAGTGATTTCTTCAGGAGCAGACGAAGACCTTGTGACCTATACAGCAACTGTTAACTACGCTAACGCTAAAGACATTGAGGGTATTATTACAAAGGTCTTAAGCAAGAGGGGTTCCATTGCCTCTGATCCGAAGAGCAATATGATAGTTATAAGGGATATCCCATCTGCAATAGAGAGGGTTGCGCAGCTTTTAAAACAGGTGGATGCAAAGACAAAACAGATTATGATAGAAGCAAAGATTGTTGAGGTCAGCACAAATGCAAGCAGGGAATTGGGCATACAGTGGGGCGCACAGTATACAAGGGGTGATTTATTAGTGCATGGAGGTGGCACAAAGACAAGCTCGACTGCTACAACTGCAACGGCATTAACTGGGGGAATAGGTGTTGGAGGAAACCCGTTTAGCGTGAATCTTCCTGCAACTGTTGGTGCTTCCGGACTTGGAAGCGCTCTCGGCATAGCTGTTGTGTCGAGCAGGTTTGCACTTGATTTGCAGATATCTGCCCTTGAAACGCAGGGAGATGCAAAGACATTGTCAAGCCCGAAGGTAATGGTTCTTGACAATCAGGAGGCTTATATAAAGAGCGGCACAGGCATACTTATCCCTACGTCAACGACTACAGCAGGGGCAACTACTACAACGAGTGTTACTGAAAAGGAAGCTCTTCTGCAACTAAAAGTTACTCCGAGGGTAATAAATGACGACCAGATATATCTGAAAATTTTTACAACAAGGGATGTATTTGACTTCAGCCGCAGTGTTCAGGGGAGTCCGCCCAAAAATACCCGTGAGACACAGACTAACCTCATTGTTAAAAACGGCGAGACAATAGTAATCGGCGGTATCTATACGGAAAGCGATACTGAGTCTGAAACAGGGGTGCCGTTTCTTTCGAAAATCCCCTTAATCGGAGGGCTTTTCAAAAAAGATACTAAGACAAAAGACAAAACAGAACTCCTGATATTCATAACCCCGCGGATTAAAGTGGATTAAATTTGACGACAAAGACGCTAAGGAACATATTCAGCGTTAACCTAAGTGTTAAAAAATCAGAGAGTGTTCTTGTATTTACCGATATCCCTTTCGATGGAGAGGTTGTTGACGATGCAGACAGCTGCAGAAGGGAAAGACTGCGCGATGTAGCCATCCTTATTGCTGAGACAGGAAAAGGTTTTTGCAGAAAAATTCTTTATCATGAATATCCTGCCACAGGCAGCCACGGCGCAGAGCCTCCTAAGGAACTATGGGCAAAGGCATTCGGCGAAAAGGCATTCAATGAGCTGAAGGCACAAAAGCTGTTAGCCCGCCTCATAAATAAAAAAGGTGATGATTTCGATATGAGAAGGGCAGAAGAGATTATAGCCCGTAATAAAAGATATGCTGTGAATGCCGTCATTGCGCTTTCAAATTATTCTACAAGCCATACGAGGTTCAGGGACCTTCTGACAGGGATATGCAAAACACGGTATGCAAGCATGCCTTTGTTTGATGCGGCGATGCTTGAGGGTGCAATGAATGTGGACTGGAGGGTGATTGACAGAAGGACAAGGGGCATTGCGAGAATTGTAAATAAGGCTGAGGCTGTAGAGATAAAGACGCCTAATGGCACCTCTGTTTCATTTTCAAAAAAAGGCAGGAAGGCAGAATCAGACGCAGCTTACATGGCAATAGAGGAGGCGATGAAAGACATCGCAGAGGAAGAG
>CAZHHV010000037.1:0-287 GCA_964532335.1 uncultured Nitrospiraceae bacterium | reverse complement strand
CGCCGGGAGCATTCGGAAATCGTCCGGCAGGCGAGGTATATCTTGCTCCGGTGGAAGGCACGGCAAGCGGAAGGCTTGTCCTTGAGTTTGCGACTACGAGGCAATTGAAATCACCTGTGGCATTAACAGTAAAAAACGGATTTGTTGAGGAAGTATCTGGAGACGAAGAATATGCCGGTTACCTGAGAGAAAAACTGTCTGAGCGCATGGAAAATGCGAATATAGCGGAGCTTGGCATAGGGACAAATGATATGGCGAAAAGGCCCGACAATATCCTTGAGTCGGAA
>CAZHHV010000036.1:4374-14583 GCA_964532335.1 uncultured Nitrospiraceae bacterium | reverse complement strand
ATTACGGCTCACTCCTTATGGAGGCTGTTGGAAAGGCAGCAGGCAGCATTGTTGAAGAGGTCAGAAGACAGTTCAGGGAGATCCCCGGCATTATGGAATATAAGGCAAAGCCGGAATACGGCAAGTGCGTTGACATTGTTACAAAAGGCGCAATCAAGCAGATGATGGTTCCTGCTCTTATCCCTGTTGTTGTTCCTATTGTAGTTGGTCTTACCCTCGGCAGGGAGGCCCTCGGAGGAGTTCTTATCGGAAGTATCCTGACCGGACTCTTCCAGGCGATTGCCATGACAAGCGGCGGCGGCGCATGGGATAACGCAAAGAAATCTTTTGAAGACGGCGTTACCGACGACAAAGGAAAAGTTCACAAAAAGGGAAGCGATGGACACAAAGCCTCTGTCACAGGCGATACAGTCGGCGACCCTTACAAGGATACAGCAGGCCCGGCAATTAACCCGATGATTAAGGTTATAAATATTGTTGCGCTTCTGATTGTCCCATTGCTGTAAAACAAAGAGGTTTTTAAAGGCCGTTCCGAATTTTCGGAACGGCCTTTTTTGTAAAGTTACAGCTTTTCAATGATTGCCGCAGCGAGTAAGGGGAACATTATCTCGTGATGGCCTGTGAGGGCATACGAGCATCCTTTTTGCATGGTAGGCCTTTTAAGGACATTTTGATGAGGCCTGTAGTGCTGGATAAAATCCATATTGACAGTGGTAATGTTTTCAACCTTGCTGCCGAGGTTTCTTGCTATTGTCAATGCCTTTAAAAAAACTTCCGGCATAATGACGGCAGATCCCAAGTTTATATAAACGCCTCCTTCAAGGTCTGATACTACGGATGTGAGGAGTTTGAAGTCTCTAAGGCTTCCCTCTCCGATTGATGCGCCTTCTGCCTGTGGATGCATATGGGGTATGTCTGTGCCGATGGCAATATGGACAGTTGCAGGGCTCTTAAGTTTATATGCAGCGCCGAATATGCTCATGTCCTTGAACTTAAACTTGCTCGCATAGATCATCTCTCCAAGCGATTTCCCTATGCCGCGTCCCTTTTTAACTCCTGTATTTATAGCTTTGTTAATGAATTCGCCTGTTTCCTTTGCCATTCCGAAAGTGCCTTTGCAGATCTCCTCTGCAACGTCTTCGGATGTCTTGCCCATAAACGACAGCTCAAAGTCATGAACAATACAAGCGCCGTTTGTAGCTATTGCGGTTATTATGCCTCTGTTCATAAGGTCAATAATGACAGGAGATAATCCCACTTTTATTGGATGTGCGCCCATGCCTAAGATGACAGGTCTCTTTTTATTTCTTGCACTAACTACAGCGCTTACAACAGCCCTGAAGTCCTTTGCTGCGAGTATGTTTGGCAGGTTATAGATAAAATCGCTGAATGATTTGCCGGGTTTATGCGGAGTTGCTGCCAGTGCAATCTCAACCTTGCTCTTCCTTTTTGAGATGGGGGATGTCTTTTACTTTTTCAGCGAGACAGGCTTGTATTTTTTCATTGTGTAAGATTTTAACATAAAACTTCAAAACATACATAGGACATACAGCTTCATAATTCTTATAATCGACAGATATTTATATGGCATAACTTTATTTATTTTATGTCAAGGTTTTGTCAAATAGCCCCACAGGTCTTTTTTATAAGGTGTCGTATAAAAATTCTTCACCTGCCTGTCCTATGTGATTTCTTCATTTGAATGCTTTCCTCGAATAAAAAGATTGATTTTATAACTAAAATTATGTTAAAAAATATGACCAAATTTTTCGGGGTCTCGGACCTATAAGGAGGAAGGAATTGCCGGCTAAAGCAGCAAAAAAGAAAAATCTTTCAGCAATAAAAAGAACAAGACAGGCAGAGAAACGCAATTTGCGCAATGCTTCAATCCGCTCAAAGATAAAGACTGTCTCGAAAAGGATTGAGGAAGCGATAACTGAAAAAAATCAGGAAAATGTAAAAAAGCTTTTGAGAGAGATAATAGGGGCTGTAAATTCAGCTGTCTCAAAAGGCGTATTGCACAAAAATACGGCCTCCAGAAAAATATCAAGACTCTCAAAACTGGCAAATACAGTTCTCAAAACCGCAGCAGCCTGATAAGCAGGTGTTCCATCGGATAGGTGCCGCCTGAGGTTTTTATCTGTATATCGGCATTGTTCAGGATTTCAAATGCTCTTGAAAAGTCTTTCCGCTGCCCCGAGCTGTTCGGGGTTGCCTGCATGGACATCTTGCTGTAGTGCCAGTTTATTGCGCCTAAAAGGTTATATGGTTCTGTTGTCTCGGAGAGCGTTCTGTATATCCTGAAAACTTTTTCGATGTTCTTTTCTCTCAGCGCATTTGTAAGGTCAAAGACACTGTAATCCCTGCTCCCTTCAACAATTTCCTTTATGCTGCTTATTGTAATCGTTTCATTCCCAAATGATGCAAGTTTTTCGATCTCCGATGACAGAAGCCCTATATCGTCTCCGGCAACTCCGATAAGATATTCTACGGCATCATCTTTAATTGTAATTCCCTTTTGCCTTATCTTTTCCTTTATCCATACGGGCAGGTCATTCTCCCGTATATCAAGGCAGATGGCCTTTAATCCTTTCGTGCTTTCTTTCATTTCTTTTTTCAATGTGCCGGTATAGGACATTAAAAGCGCCGAATTGGGTGATGGATTGGCTATGTAGGATTGGAATTTTTTAAATTCCTTTGCAGAAATTTTCTGAAGATTCCTGACAACTACATGCCTGCGGCTTCCGAAAAAAGAGACTGTGTTTAAGGTGTCAATTATTTCCCCTGCAGTTGGAATGCTATCGGCAGAGTCCATGTCAAATACATTGAAATTGAAAGGCATCTCTGTTTCGGGGATTATTTTTTTGACTGCAGACAGAGCTTCTTCTATGGGATACTCATTAGCTGCATATAGAAGATAGGCAGACGAGGTCAGTCCCTTGTCTATTTCCTGCAAAAAGGTTTTAATGCTCATTAATATACTATTCCTGCCCTTATCTCAGAAGCCAGGTTTCTCATGGCAGTTTCTGCTGCCTGCTCCTTTGCTGCAACTATGTTTTCTATATTGCCTGAACCTGAGAAAGATACAGTAAAAACCCCTTTATTCCTTAACTCTTTGACTTTTCCATCTGGGAAAGTAAGAAAGAAGCTGGCTTTTATAATCACCTCGTATTCGGATGCTACCCCTTCTTTTTCTGCGAGTGGTTTTAGGCTGAAATCATTTATTGTTCCGCTTACCACATGTGTTGCGTTTTTTGAAATCATTATCCCGCTTTTGATGAGTTCATCAGCAAGCGCCTTCTGAAATTTATCTTCTAATTTCGGTTCAAATGTCTTGTTTTCAATCCTGCCTATTTTGACAGATGTAAAGGGCAGCGTGTCTCTGCCCTGCAGCGTATAACCGCAGCCGGAAAGAGTGAACAGTAAGATGAGCCCAGTAGCCCAGCAGCGCAGTAGCGCAGTAGTTAAGGATTTCTGCACTAAAGACTGCTGCTCTATTGCTCTACTGCTCTGCTGCTCTGTTGACCCCTTCACTTTCAACTTTAAATTTTTAGCTTTCACCTGAAAATACTCCTAATCTGTCATTCCGTGCTTGACACGGAATCCAGTCCTTTTATCTTCTGGATTCCTGCTTTCGCAGGAAAGACGGCATAAGTGTTTCATTTAGTCTCCAATTACTATGTTAACAAGTTTGCCTTTAACAATAAAGACTTTTTTCAGCGCTTTCTTGCCGATAATCTCTTGTATCTTCGGCTCATCAAGTGCTTTCTTTCTGACTTCATCGTCCGAAAGCCCCGCAGCTATCATAATCTTTGCCTTTACTTTGCCGTTAATCTGAATAACGAGTTCTATCTCTTCGTCTTTTGCGATATTTTCATCCCATGAAGGCCACTGCTGTTCAAGTATGCTTCTTCTGTTGCCCATAGACTCCCAGAGTTCTTCTGAGATGTGCGGAGAAAATGGAGAGAGCAAAAGCATAAGCGTCTCAATGCTAAATTTTAATGCCTTCCAGTCATCTTCTGATTTCGGCTCAAACGAACTTATATCATTCACAAGCTCCATAAGCGCTGCTATTGCTGTGTTGAAGTGGTATTCACGCTCTATGTCATTTGTAACCCGCTTTATGGTCTGATGTGTTTTTCGTAGAATTTCAGTTTCCTTCGGCGAGAGCTCGGAGTTTTTCGCTGAACGCTGAACGCTAAACGCTGAACGGTTTTTATAGACTATGTTCCATATCCTGTTCAGAAACCTGTATGCGCCCTCAACTCCCTGGTCAGACCATTCAAGGTCCCTTTCAGGCGGCGCTGCAAAAAGCGAAAAGAGTCTTGATGTGTCTGCGCCGTATTTGTTTATAAGATGGTCAGGATCTATGACATTCTTTTTTGACTTTGACATCTTCTCAACCCGTCCTCTCTCAACAGTGCTGCCGCACTTAACACATATTCCATCTTTTACATCTTCCGTCAGGAGCCAGCCATGCTCAGTGCATTTAAGTGTTTCTTTGCAGACCATTCCCTGTGTGAGGAGGTTTGTGAAAGGCTCCGGAGAGTTGATGATTCCAAGGTCTTTTATAACACGGGTAAAGAACCTTGAATAGAGGAGATGAAGCACTGCGTGTTCAACGCCGCCGACATACTGGTCAACAGGCATCCAGTAACTGATGGCTGATAGCTGATGGCTGATAGCTGTAAAGTCAATTTTACCTTTATTGAAGCAATATGCAATGAAATACCATGATGAATCAACAAACGTGTCCATAGTATCAGTCTCACGTCTTGCCTTGCCTTTGCACTTCGGGCAGTTTGTATTTACAAATTTTTCCGAGTCTGCAAGTGGTGAACCGCCTGTGCCTGTGAATTTCACATCTTCGGGGAGAATTACCGACAACTCATCTTCAGGGACAGGAACAACACCGCATTTCTCACAATAAATTATCGGGATTGGCGTTCCCCAGTATCTCTGCCTTGATATTCCCCAGTCACGGAGTTTGTAATTTATTACCCTTTTGCCTAAGCCCTTTTTCTCTATGTGTTTTGCTATCTCTATTCTTGCAACATCACTTCTTAGTCTGCTGTATGAACTTGAGTCAACGAGAATGCCTTCATCCTCAAAAGCCTGCTCCATTTGGTGAATCGGTGAATCGGTGAATCGGTGAATTGAATCAGTAGAAGGTTCTATTACGATTTTTATCGGTATGTCATATTTTTTTGCAAACTCAAAATCCCGCTGGTCATGAGCGGGAACGGACATTATAGCTCCTGTGCCGTATTCCATCAGAACGAAGTTTGCTATATAAATGGGAATCTTCTCATCATTCGTGGGATTGACCGCATAATGTCCCGTGAAAAGCCCAATCTTTTCATCTTCCTTGCCGTAGTGTTCCTTGACCTTCTTAAGCGCTTCTTTATCAGCAGCGAGTTTTTCTGTAAGCGGGTGTGTCGGTGCAAGGCATACAAATGTAGCGCCAAACAGCGTATCTGCCCTTGTAGTGAATATTCTCAGTTTTTCATCCATTCCATCTATTCTGAAATCAGCCTCAAGCCCCTCGCTCTTTCCTATCCAGTTCTTTTGCATTAAAACGACTTTTTCAGGCCAGCCCTTAAGCTCATCACATGCCTTCAGGAGGTCTTCTGCATAATGCGTAATACGGAAAAACCACTGCTCCAGCTCTTTCTTGATTACCGCTGTATCGCACCTCCAGCATCCGTTGTCAATAACCTGCTCATTTGCAAGCACAGTCATGCATGAGGGGCACCAGTTCACAAATGATGATTTCCTGTATGCCAGTCCCTTTTCATACATCTTCAGGAAGAACCACTGATTCCACTTATAGTAATCAGGGCTGCATGTCGTAAGCTCTCTGTCCCAGTCATAGCTGAGTCCCAGTTGATTGAGCTGTTTTTTCATGTATGCGATGTTTTCGTAGGTCCATTTTGTAGGATGGATACCCTCTTTTATCGCAGCGTTCTCAGCAGGCATTCCGAATGCGTCCCATCCCATCGGATGAATGACATTGAACCCCCTCATCCTCTTGTATCTTGCTATTACGTCGCCGATTGCATAATTTCTGACATGGCCCATGTGTATTTTCCCCGAAGGGTAGGGGAACATTTCAAGGCAGTAGAATTTCTTTTTTGAAGGGTCAGGGTCTGTTTTGAAGATATTTTTCTCAGCCCAATATTTCTGCCACTTCAATTCAACTTTTTGCGGGTCGTATCTTTCTTCCAAGAATAGCTCCTGTCTTTTGTCTATTTTGTCATTGCGAGGAGTCCCGAAAGCTTTCGGGGCGACGTGGCAATCTCAAATACCGCTGATTTGCATAAAACCGAGATTGCTTCGCTGCGCTCGCAATGACACTCTAATTCAGCACTTATTATATCCGTGCAGAGAGGGGATTGACAAGGGCAGCGCTCTGTCGGATAATTTTAACAGATGATGCAGGAGGTATTATGGCATCTAAAGAAATCCATGTTGTAACAGGCGCGTTCGGTTTTTCAGGGAAATATATCGCAAAACGCCTTCTTGCTGGAGGTTATGAGGTGCGGACTTTGACAAATTCTCCACATCGTGAAAATCCATTTGGAGGCAGGATAAAAGCTTATCCCTATAATTTTAACAATTCTGAAAAACTTACTGAATCGTTAAGGGGTGCTTCTGTGCTCTACAACAATTACTGGGTGAGATTTAATTATAGGGATTTTTCTTATGCAAAAGCTGTTGAAAATACATTGAAGCTTTTCGACGCGGCAAAGAAGGCTGGTATAAAACGAATAGTCCACATCAGCATAACAAATCCATCAGGAGATTCTCCCTTTGAATATTTCAGCGGGAAGGCAAAAATTGAAAAAGCGCTGATAGAATCTGGAATCTCCTATGCCATCCTCAGACCGGCTGTTCTCTTTGGCAAAGAGGATATTCTGATTAATAATATCGCGTGGTTTTTAAGGAACTTTCCGGTATTTGGTGTATTTGGCAACGGTGATTATCGCCTCCAGCCGCTTTATGTTGACGACTTTGCAAAGCTCGCGGTTGAGCAAGGGCAGAAAACTGAAAATGTGATAATTGATGCAATCGGGCCTGAAACATTTACGTATCGTGAATTGATTGAGGAAATAGGTGATGCCATAGGAAAACGAAGACTTATTCTGTATATTCCACCTCCCCTGGGTTATCTTATAGGTTCAATCGTTGGTAAAATATTCGGCGATGTAACGATTACACGCGATGAGATAGATGGACTCATGGCTGACCTGCTCTATACGAATTCCTCTCCAACAGGGAAGACAAGACTTAGTGACTGGTTAAGCGAGAACGCATCCGCACTCGGAATTCATTACAGCAGTGAACTTGCGAGGAGGCAGAATAGGCAAGAGGCATACGAGAAATTATAAGGAAGCGTAGCGTACAGAGAATAAGTGTGCATATTCCCTCTATTTCGGTTGTCCGATAAACCATTTGATTATTGCAACGGCAATTAGGCCGTAAATCAAATATTGGAGAAGCTGTATCAACTTGCCAAAGGATATTTTATCGCTTTTCCCCGTTGTCCCGGATAAAACTTCTTTCTCTCCTTTAGACAGTTTTGCAAAAGATAACGCAGCATAAATAAGAACTGCCACAAATATCAAGACGCCTATGGCCTTTAAATAAAATTTTGTGATTATGATTGCAGCGATAAAGAATGTGATAACAACTAAGGCTATGGTGAATTTTTTTTGGGCTGCATTCCTTACTTTGGGCTGTTCCATGATGTGTACAACTACTCTATTGGCACATCTGTCTTTATGTAAAGCTCTCTCAGTTGTTTTGGCTCCACTGTTGAAGGCGCTCCAGACATAAGACAGACTGCCTTCTGTGTCTTGGGGAATGCGATAACGTCTCTTATAGATGTTGCACCAACCATGAGCATCACAAGCCTGTCAAGTCCGAGGGCGATGCCTCCATGCGGCGGAGCGCCATACTGGAGCGCATCAAGCAGGAAGCCGAACTTCACCTTAGCCTCTTCCTCTGAGATATTCAGGACGTCAAACATTTTTTTCTGAACGTCCTGCCTGTGAATACGGATGCTTCCACCGCCAATCTCGTAACCGTTAAGAACAATGTCATAAGCCTTAGCTTTTAAAGATGACAGCATTTCCCTGTCATCAATATTCCCAACAAGCATTTTTTCTATATCCTCGTTCATGGGCGATGTGAACGGGTGGTGCATTGCCTGAAACCTGTTTTCCTCTTCATCCCATTCAAGCAACGGAAAATCAATTATCCATGCAAATTTGTATCCCGGCTTGATCAAATTCAATCTTTCGCCGAGCACAAGCCTGAGCCTGCTTAAGACGTCATAAGTAATCTTGGGCTTGTCAGCGATGAAAAGCATCATGTCCCCTTCTGCTGCTTCAAGCCTTTCAGCCATCTTTTTTAGGACATCTTCAGGGAAGAACTTGGCTATAGGAGATTCAAAACCATTCTTGACCTTTATCCACGCAAGGCCCTTTGCGCCGAATGACTGCGCTTCCTGTGTCAGCGTGTCTATCTCTTTCCTTGAAAGCCCTGCCATTCCTTTGCCGTTAATTGCCTTTACCATTCCCCTGTCATTGATTGCATCAAGGAAAACCTTGAATGTGCCTTTCAGCGCGAGGTCTGCCATATCTTTTAATTCAAGGCCGAATCTCATATCAGGTTTGTCGTTTCCAAATCTCTCCATTGATTCATGAAAACTTAATCTCTGAAAAGGTGTTTCTATATCAATTGAAAGAATGTCCTTGAATAACTTCTTCATCATTTCTTCCATGAGAGAAATGACCTCTTCCCTGTCGGCAAACGATATCTCAAGGTCAATCTGTGTAAATTCAGGCTGTCTGTCTGCACGAAGGTCTTCGTCACGGAAACATTTCACAATCTGGAAATATTTCTCCAATCCTGCAACCATCAGTATCTGTTTGAACAGTTGCGGTGACTGCGGGAGCGCATAGAAATGTCCGGGGTTCAACCTGCTCGGAACAAGATAATCCCTTGCGCCTTCAGGAGTTGATTTTGTGAGCATCGGTGTTTCTATCTCAAGGAATCCCCTCTCATCGAGATAATCTCTTGTTGCCTTTGTAATCTTGTGGCGCATGGTAAGGTTCTGCTGCATCTCAGGCCTTCTGAGGTCAAGATATCTGTGCTTAAGCCGTAAGGCCTCGCCTGCATCTGCGGCCTCTTCCATGTTGTAAGGCAATGGCGCTGCCGCATTAAGGACTTCAAGTTTATTGACATACATCTCAACGATGCCTGTTGGCAGATTAGGATTTTCGGTGCCTTCAGGCCTTTTTCGTATCTCGCCTGATACGACTATTACATACTCAGCCCTCAAATCATGCGCGTTAGTATGCGAATCACCTGCGATGTCAGGACTGAATACAATCTGGCAAAGTCCGCTCCTGTCTCTGAGGTCAATGAATATAAGACCTCCGTGGTCTCTCCTTCTGAATACCCAGCCGGCAAGGCTCAGGTTTGAGCCTATGTCAGATTCCCTGAGTTCACCGCAGCCTTTGTCCCGAGTCATTCATTCCCTCTTTCTTTATCTTTTTAACCTCATCAGGAGTTAAATATCTTAACTCTCCGGAGCGAAGATTTCCAATATCTATGCCGTTGATTTTTATGCGTTTGAGTTTAAGCACAGGATGTCCGACCTGCTCGCACATTCTCCTTAGCTGCCTTTTTTGCCCTTCAGAAATCGTCATCTCAATCCAGCAGTTTTCCTCTGCCTTTCTTAGTTTCTTTACTTTAGCAGGCGCGGTAACTCCGTCCTTAAGCCTTATCCCTTTTCGCAGTTTCTCTATCTTCTCGTCCTCGATGATGCCCTTTATTTTAACATGATATGTCTTTGGCATCTTCTTTGACGGGTGCAAAATTGAATACGCGAAATCACCGTCATTTGTAAGAAGCAGCAGCCCTTCTGAGTCAAAGTCAAGCCTTCCAACGGGAAATACCCTGTATCTGATGTTCTTTAAATAATCCTTTATAGTCGGTCTTTCTTCCTCTTCTGCAAGGGTTGTAATAACTCCTTTTGGCTTGTTTATCATTAGATAGACCTTCGGCTCAGGTTTTGTTAGAAGTTTCCCGTCTAATTTTATATGGTCTTTTGAAGCGTCCGCCTTCATACCGAGGGATGCAACCTTTCCGTTTATGGTGACCCTTCCTTCAAGGATGATCTCCTCAGCTCCTCTTCTT
>CAZHHV010000036.1:0-4364 GCA_964532335.1 uncultured Nitrospiraceae bacterium | reverse complement strand
CCCATCTTTGCAAGTATCTTCTGTAAGCGCTCTTCCATAGTTAATGATGATAACATAGCGGGAGGTAATATGGGCAGCCACCCATGTCTATAACAGCGTTCTGTTTTTCCATGACATATCCATCATATGACTGCTATAATTTAATAAAAATTCAGGGGCTATCCCATATGAAATTTCTGAAACTCGTTGAATACTTTGAAAGGCTTGAGGCGACTGCAAAGCGTCTTGAGATGTTTGATATCCTCTCTCAGCTTTTCAAAGAATCAAATGCAGATGATATAGATAAGATAATCTATCTCAGCCAGGGGGAGCTTCTTCCGCCTTTTCACGGTCTTGAGATGGGCATGTCGGAAAAACTTCTTATCAGGGCAATATCAGATGCGACGAATACGCCTACAAAAAAAGTTGAGGATGTATTTAAACACACAGGAGACCTCGGGAAAACTGCCGGGGAATTGATAAAAAACAAAGGAGAAAATCTTACAGTCAGAAAAGTTTATGAAGAACTTGCGGCCATTGCCCGGACCTCAGGCGCAGGAAGCGTTGAAAAGAAGATTGGGCTTCTGAGCAGTCTTTTAAGGGGAGTATCTCCGGAAGAGGCAAAGTATATTGCGCGGTTTGTAATAGGAAGGTTGAGACTCGGAATTGGCGATCCAACTGTGCTCGAAGCCTTGGCGCTTGCGCAGGGAGACAGATCATTAAGACCCGAGCTTGAAAGGGCTTATAACCTCTGCTCCGATCTGGGGCTTGTTGCAAAAACATTACTTGAAAAGGGGATGGAAGGCGTAAATAAATTTCATGTGAGAGTCGGTTATCCGATACGGATGGCGTTGTGTGAAAGGCTTCCTTCCTCGGAGGAGATTATAGAGAAAATAGGGAAAGCTGCCATAGAGGCTAAATATGACGGTTTCAGGGTGCAGATTCATAAAAACAAAAACAATATTGACATGTTCTCAAGAAACCTTGAGAGGACGACTCACATGTTCCCCGAGATAAAAGAGGCTGTAAAAAATTTTATAACTGCGGATACTGCAATCATTGAAGGGGAAGCGCTCGCATACAATGAATCAACAGGCGAGCTTTTTCCATTTCAGATTACGATTCAAAGAAAAAGAAAGCACGGGATTGAGGAACTTGCAAAAGAATATCCCCTGAGGTTTTTTGCCTTTGATCTTCTTTATGCAGATGGAGAGGACTATACTCCAAAACCGTTCAGTGAAAGAAGAGAGAAGCTGAAAAAAATTATAAAGAAAAACCCTGTGATTGAACCGTCTGAATTGTTTATCACGGACAGGCATGAAGATATCACAAAATATTTTGAGGATGCCATAGCAAGGGGGCTTGAGGGTGTTGTTGCGAAAAGGCTTGATGCGCCCTATGCAGCGGGAGGCCGGAACTTCAACTGGATTAAGCTTAAGAGAAGTTACAGGGGAGAGCTTGCAGATACGGTTGATGTGTGCATAGTCGGTTATTTCAGGGGCAAGGGAGCAAGGGCCAAGTTCGGTGTAGGAGCTTTTCTCGGCGCAGTCTATGATCCGAAGACAGACTCATTCAAGACAGTAAGCAAGGTCGGTACAGGCTTTTCAGAGGATGAATTTCTTCAGCTCAAAAAAATCCTTGATGAAATATCCATCTCCCACAGGCATCCGAGGGTAGATTCCGTTATCGAGGCAGATGTCTGGGTAGAGCCGAGATATGTTGTGACAGTCACGGCAGATGAAATTACACGCTCTCCTTCACATACAGCAGGACGCGACAAGGATGGCATAGGCTACGCACTGCGCTTCCCAAGGGCAGTCGGATTTCTGAGAGAAGACAAAAAGCCCGAGGACGCAAACACGGTCAAAGAGATTGTTAAGCTGTTTGAGATGCAGAAGAATGTGAAGGTAAGTTGAAAATAATCGCTGCATTGCATCTGACGTGCTGACTTGACATGAGCTCTCCTTAAAGTTACACTATTGTATAACTTTAAGGAGAGGAGATATATGCGATTTACAGGAGTAAAGAACCTTAAACATAATACAATGGAGCTTCTTAAGGAGTCAGAAAAGGGGGATATTATAATAACTGCCTATGGGAAACCCCTTGCTGTCCTGCATCACGTGACAGAAGATGCCCTATCTGACTACCTTATAGAGAACGACCCTGCCTTTAAAAAAAGGATTGAGAATGCATACTCAGAATATGCTCTGCACGGAGGTATCACTGCCGATGCCCTCATAAAAAGGTTAGAAAGGCGACGTGGAGCAAAAAAGGTTTAAGGTCGTATTCAGCCCTGCCGCCCAGCATGATGTCGAAAAACTCGAAATTGGTATAGCCCTTCAGCTTGCAAAGGATGTAAGGAATTATCTGGAGATTTCTCCGTTCCCATTCGGAAAAACAAGAATTAAAAGACTAACAGGTTTTGAGCCGCCCCTTTACCGGCTAAGAAGCGGCGATTTCAGGGTCTATTACCGGATATATCAAAAAGAGGTTGCAATTCTTGCCATTACACACAAAAAGGATAGCGAGAAGTTTTTGAAGAGGAAAATATAGATGTTTAACGCAAATTCCAAATGGTCTGGCTTTGCTATAAAATATGAAGATATGAAGAATGGAAAAGAAAAAACTAATTAAAATCTACAAAAAACTCTTCAAATCCTTTGGCCCGCAGCGTTGGTGGCCCGGGGATACGCCTTTTGAGGTTGCGGTCGGCGCGATACTTACCCAGAACACGAACTGGGGGAATGTAGAGAAGGCTATAAATAATCTCAAAAAAGAGAAAGTCCTGAATGCAAAGGCTATCCATGAGATGCCTGTAAAGAGGCTTGCTTCATTGATTCGGCCTGCGGGATATTTCAATATCAAGGCAAAGCGGCTTAAGTCGTTTATTAATTTTCTGATGAATGATTATCACGGAAGCATGAAGAAGATGAGAAAGGAAGATATGCATTCACTCAGAAAAAAACTTCTTGATGTTAATGGCATAGGCCCTGAAACTGCTGACTCAATTCTTCTTTATGCACTGGATAAGCCCATTTTTGTGATTGATGCATATACCAAAAGGGTTCTCTCAAGGCATAATATTTTAGGGCATGATGAGGCATACGATAAATTTCAGGAGCTTTTTCATTTGTCTCTGGAAAAAGATGTAAAACTTTATAATGAGTATCATGCGCTGTTTGTGAGAGTAGGAAAGACATTTTGCAAGCCCAAGCCGAGATGCGAAGAATGCCCATTGAACGGAATAAGATAAAAACTCCAATTTGTCATTCCGCACTTGATGCGGAATCCAGAGGGGATAGTATAATGTTATGTTTCTGGATTCCTGCTTCCGCAGGAATGACTAAAATAAAGCGTTAAGGTATGCTTATGAAGACCCTTTCTCTCGGATATTCGCCATGCCCGAATGACACGTTCATCTTCTATGCACTCGTGCATGGGAAGATAGATGCCGGTGGTTTGCAGTTCAAGGAAATTCTTCTTGACGTGGAGACATTGAACCAGATGGCAGTAAGAGGTGAACTTGATATAACAAAAGTTTCATTTAATGCATTCGGTAACCTGCGTGAGGATTACTGTCTTCTGCGTTCAGGCGGAGCGCTTGGAAGGGGATGCGGGCCATTGGTTGTGGCTTCTAAAGAATGTGAAATGAAAGATTTGAAGGGGAAGACAATAGCAATCCCCGGAGAGCTTACCACAGCTTATCTTCTTTTACAGCTTTATGACCCTGATTTCAAGAGTAATGTCAAAGCGATGCCTTTTCATGAAATTATGGGTGCGGTTAAAGGAGGGCAGGCTGATGCAGGACTGATAATTCATGAAGGAAGATTTACTTATTCATCGTATGGGCTGAAAAAGATTATTGACCTTGGTGAATGGTGGGAGCGTGAGACAGGGCTTCTTATTCCATTGGGATGCATTATCGTAAAGAGAAGTCTTGGAAACGATATCATAAGCAAGGCTGAAAGACTTATAAGGGAGAGCGTGCTTTATGCAATTAGCCGCAGGGATGAGCCTGTGAAATATATAAAAGAGCATTCACAGGAGCTTGATGATTCTGTTATTGAGGAACATATCAAGCTCTATGTCAATGATTATTCGATTGACATTGGCGATAACGGTATAAGAGCTGTAAGGAAACTTCTTGATATGGCAGAGGAGAGAGGGATAATAAAAAAATCAGCAAAGCCGTTTTTCATAAATATGGATTAGCATACCGTATAAACCGAACATGCATCATATTCGTAACACCTATCGTAATGAAGGGGGAGCAACTTAGCAAACATAATTAGGGACACAGAGCCTGCGTGTCCCTGATTCCCTTGCTTTAACAAACTCGTTTGCTGAGCTGTGTAATCGCTTTACAGTTTTATCTTTCCATC
>CAZHHV010000035.1:0-14731 GCA_964532335.1 uncultured Nitrospiraceae bacterium | reverse complement strand
AATAGCCTCTGCATTGGAAAATAATTGCTCGACTTTGTATACAGAAGATATGCAGAACGGTCATGTTATTGAAAACCGATTAATGATTGTTAATCCTTTTGTTTGAAACAAACAACTAATGGAACCTGCTTTTCATGACTTTTCTGCTCGGATGTGAAAATTACCTTGACGTTATAGAGATAGATTCTTTAAGATTTTCATAACCCCACCCATCCTCCCCTTAAATTAAGGGGAGGCGAGGAGGGGTTAAAAGATTCTGGACGAGCCAGAATGACAAGAACCGAAAAACCATCAGCAAAGGGGGGAGATATGAGACAGACAGCCCTTCGGATTAAAGTCTTTATTATTTCAGTCCTTTTTATCCTGCCATGTAATGCAATTGCCTCCGAAAAGCCGGAGATTTTTGTGCAGCATGTGGCAGGTCCGGAAATGGGAGTTGGGCATTATGTTTTTCTTGATAAAGTCAATGGAAAATGGATCATTGCTGGAAACAGCATCGGAAGGATATTTTAATGGTAATCGGAATTGCTGAGATAGGTTGGAAATAATATGACCTCAGATAGGGGGTGTATTATGCGTAAAACGATTTTTATTCTAAAAACATTGGTTGTGGCTTTCGCCATTGTATTTATCTTGAGTCCTGTAATGGCAGATGTAAAAATCAAGGATATAAGCAGTCGTGATTTTGAAAATGAGGTTTTAAGGTCAGATACTCCTGTAATTGTATTTTTCCAAACATACTACTGCAAGCCCTGCACAAAGTTAGTTTCACTATGGGATGTAGTGTCCGGATTGCACAGGGATAAAGTTAAATTTGTGAGCATAGATGTATATAAAAACCGTGATATAGCTAATAGATTTAGCATAAAGGCAATACCGACAATTATTTTTTTCAAAGGCGGCAGGGCAGTGGATGCTATCACAGGATTTATTGTGGATGAGAAAAAAATAGTAGAAAAAATTAAGGATTTTGCCGGCTTGCCTACTACAGTTACAGAAGATGTTAATGTCCAAAAGCCGGAGATCTTTGTGAAACAGTGGCTTGCAAATAGCGTTTACTCTGTATCGTTTTCCCCTGACAGCAGATATGCATTGTCAGGGAATAAACTCTGGGATATTATGGCAGGACAGGGGATAATGGCGTCAGCAGGTCTTTTTTCGCCTGATGGGAAATATATACTCTGGTTGAATGAAGAGAGACATTATTATGTAGATAAAGACAGCAATTTTTTCAAACTTTTGGAAGCTCCAACAGGAAAAGAGTTAAAGACATTTAAAGGGCATATTTTCAATATTAGTGCTATAGCCTTTTCCCCTGACGGCAGATATGCATTGTCAGGCGATGTAGCCGGAATTATCAAACTTTGGGATATATTCACCGGTATGGAGATAAAAACATTTACATTTAAGGAATATACGGAAACCGGAAAAGCAAGAATAGAATTAGTGGTGCCGCCTTCTAAAGGGGAAATTAAAAGAGAAATTGAGAAACTTCATGGAATAGAAGGCGTTCTTGTTTCCAATGTGGCAAAAGGGAGTCTTGCAGAACAGATGGATATAAGGAAAAATGATGTTATTGTGTCTATTAATGATAAGAAGATAACTGGTCCATCCGAAGCCAGAGACATAGTTGCTGCATTAAGTCCTATGGATAAGGTGAATATTATAGTTATTAGAGATAGGCAAAAATTAAGCAAAACCGGATATATGCTGGAAGGAAAAGGAGGGCTTGGAGTGATGATACAGCCTTTTACAGGAGGCATGATAAGAACCGAAACTCCGGCATCTGTAAAATCATTGACATTTTCTCCTGATGGGAAGTTTGCATTGTCAATAAATGCACGTGGGATTCTTAAATTATGGAACATTACTACCGGAGAAGAGATAAAGACAGCAGAAAGACATAGCGGTGTTGGCAGTGCTGCCTTTAGTCCTGACGGGAAGCATGTGCTTTCCGGGCGAGCTGGTGGTATGGAACTCTGGGATATAGCAGATGGCAGGATGGTAAAGAAATTTAAAGGGCATGCAATCAATCCGATTTGGACTGTGGTTTTTTCTCCTGACGGCAGATATGCATTGTCAGGGAGTATTGATAAGACAATCAAGCTCTGGGATATTGAAATGGGAAAAGAGATAAGGACATTTGCAGGACATTTATATGGTATTGCGTCTGTGGCATTTTCCCCTGATGGAAAACATATATTGTCTGCAGGACAAGATGACGGCACGGCCCGTCTCTGGGACATAACAACAGGCAGGGAGATTGCTAAATTTGTAGGCTTCAAAGATGGCGAATGGATTGTTATTGTGCCGGAAGGTTATTACAATTCCTCTCTGAACGGTCATAAATATCTGAATATCCGTATGGGCAATAATGTTTACGGCATAGACCAGTTTTATGATGTCTTTTATCGCCCTGATATTGTAACATCAAAGCTCAGAGGCGAAGACATAAGCAGTCTGATTACGCTTACAATAGATGATGCCATCAAAAATCCTCCACCGTCGGTTGAGATTACATCAATACCTAAAAATGTAAATCAGCTGAAAGTAAAGGTCTGCTATCAGGCAAAAAGCACAGGAGGCGGAATAGGAGAGGTAAGAGTGTTCCATAACGGCAAGCTCGTTCATTCTGACGGCTTCTATAAAGACATTGCAAAGAGCGATTCTCCCAAACAGCTTGCAGCTTTGAGCGGCAAGGCAATCTATGCGGAGGTGAGAGGAATAAAAATAACAGCCAAAGGAGAATCAAGCCCTATTGAAAGCAAATCAAAAGGAGAAGCATACGAGGATTGTAAGGAGATAGATGCGGTTCCAGGTGAAAACGAGGTTAGTGTTGCTGCCTTTAACAGCCAGAACACAGTCCAAAGCTATATGAAGACCGCAAGTTTTAATGCAAATCTCAAAGGAGAAGAGCCTCATCTTTATATTCTTTCAATAGGTGTAGACCAGTATAAAGACAGAAATATCAATCTCAAATATGCAGTAAAAGACGCAACGGACATGAAAGAGAAAATCTTTAAACAATCCGCCACCCTATATAAGCCCGAGAATATCCATTTTGAGACGATAACTGATGAGACTGCTGTAAAGAGGAATATAATTGGCAGGATTGATGCCATTTCACAGAAAATCAAACCCACAGACAGCTTCATATTATTTGTTGCGGGACATGGGGTGCTTTTGCAAAACCAGTATTATATGCTCACACATGATTTTGACGGAACAGTCAGCGAAGGCAGTCTTATAAGCTCAAATGAGATAGTGGAGATGTCAAAGAAAATCAAATCCCTGAGCCAGTTATTTATCTTTGACACATGTCATGCAGGAGGAGTTGATTATATTGTAAGTGGACTTTATGATGCAAGGATGTCGGTGCTCGCCAAAAAAATGGGGCTTCATATTTACGCATCAGCAAATTCAATCCAACAGGCAATGGACGGATATCATGGGAATGGGTTATTCACATATACATTGCTTGATGGGCTTAACAACAAAAAAGAAGCAGACAAAAATAAAGATAACAGGATAAGCCTTGTAGAACTCGGAGAATACTCAAAAACAAAAACCATTGAGACATCAAAGTCTATAGGACATGCACAGACGCCTCTGATAATAAATTTCGGGAAGGATAATCCTGTGTATAATTTGAGATAAAACCTACCCTATTTTACTGGGCGCCTTTCATATTGTATGGGGAGGGATAATAGCTGGTAAATTTAATACCCTCTTAAATGCAGAAAATATTTTGAGATAAATAAAATGGAGGTCGCAATGAAAAGAAATATTTTTTTTATTTCATTTCTTGTTTTGCTTTGGGTTCTTATGTTGGTTTGGGTTTTTGATTTTAGTTTTAATGCATGGTCGTCTCCTGCAGGAATAAAAATGGATGAAATACTTCTTGGAATATCTGCATCGTTTTTTTTATATCTTGTATATGTTTCTTTAAGCAAACTACTGCGAAGATTTAGAAAATCGGTTGAGCCTGCAAGCTCATGGAGGAAACGTTGGAGTTTTACACTCAACTGGTTGTTTCTCAGTGCGTTTCTCTGGATGTGGTTCTCGGCGGGGCTGGGGTATATAGGTATGGGGGCGCCCAGTGCAAGACAGATGGGTATGCCTCATATGCTTGAAGAGATTGGCAGCGCACAGGAAACCTTTCATAAGGAATATGGAAGATATGCCAGAGACTTTGTTGAACTTAAGTGGAGGCCTGAAGAAGGGCGAAATCTTTGGTATTCTTTTTTCATGGGAGAAGATGCGCTCTCCCAGCTTCCCTCTGGCGTTAGCGCCCCTATCGCAGATGATAAATTTACTGTGATAGCAATCAAAGACCTTGATGGCGATGAGGAGAAGGATATCTGGAGAATCACAGGACCATCAGGCAGTGTAGAACATGTTTATGATGACAGGAAAATAGTCCCAGGCGTTGCCGCTATCGCGGTTTTCACTGTCACTGCCCTTTGCTTTGCTGTAATTTCTTTCATTTTGAATCTGAGACAGAACAAGAAATTACAACAGGCAGAGTCTGATAAAATCAAACCGCAACAAATGGGAATACAATCTCAAAAGGAGGATTAAGATGAAAAGGTCAAAACATTTCATAATAGCAGCACTTCTAATACTTATGATTATCAGCCTTTCGTCATGTTTGAAACCTGTTCCGGTGGACGTGGTAATGATAGACGATGAATTGTTCTTCGTATTGGAAGAAGATGAGGAGATTGATGCGATATGGGTAACCACACATATGCCCTATCCTGCTGCCGGTAAAAGGGATATGAAAACACTGTGGGTTCTGCGCCACGATTTAACTACTGAAGTCAAAAAGAGAAAATATCCGAAATTGAAACAAATAAAATATGGGCAGAAATTTAAAGAATTCACTGTGGCAGTAGGGCCATTTGAACTTGAAAAAAATGTGGAATATAAAGTCGAAATTAACATGGGGAGCAAATTTGCGACGGAGATATTTATTATTACAGACGACAACAAGGCAATTATGCCCCGCCCTACGTTTGAACGGCAAAAAAGACGCACTTATTCTGTTTCGCTGGACAAGGAAGGGAATAAGACCCTTATTCTGGACTCATCCAATGAATAGGAGGAAGGGGAAATAATATGAATCCAAAATCCGGCAAGACATTTGTTTGGGCTGCGGTAATAAGCGTTCTCCTCGGCATGGTCGTCATGTCCCCAAGCGCAGAAAGTGCAGAAAAAGAATCAGGAATTAAACAAGTTGTTGAGATGATGGTGAATCCTCAAGTTAAGTGGATAGTTCTTTCTGAAAGTCACAGAGAAGATAGTGTTTCTGTCCCGCATGGCAAGGGCGGTGTGCCTGTCTCAACTAAATTCAGACAAGACAAGGATGCGATAATAACGACAATCTCTCTTGTTAAAGAATTAGATATAAAATGGGTGCCTGTCAAGTTTGACGGCGGTTCATTTGAATACCGATACGAAGGGCTTGAATCTACAGGCATTCCCAAAGGAGTTAAGGCTCCGCCTAATTGCCCTTATAATGTGATAGTGAAAGGTGAAATAATTTCAATCAATCCACCACAGATAAAGATTGTTGCTGAAAAGAGAAGAGAGGGGTGGAAGTGTATTAAGCGGAGGGATACCTCTGAATACATCTATGAACTTAGACGGTGATTGTGGAAGGTAAAATAAGGAGGCAGAAATGGGAAAATCAAAGTTAAACCCGAATGTTTCAGACCCTAAAGTCCTCATCGGGCTGTCAGTCTTTCTTATGTTGATAGGGGGGATGGCTATGAGCCCCGCGGTGGGATTTATTTGCTTTGCGCTGGCAGGAATTCTCATGCTGATAGCAGGGTTAAAAGGAAAAAGATGGACCCGCTATACTGCCTTTTTCTTATTGGTAATCATTATCGCCCTCACAGTAATCGCATATTTCGCAACCAGCGAACATCTCAAGGCTTATAAGTCTAAAGCAGTAACCAAAGGCGCAAAATGATGCACAGGTTGTTTTTAGCAATTTTACTGACTTACGCACACACTTCTTTTCAGATATAAAGCAGCAGTCAGGCGCTTATGTCTGTCGGTCCGATAAGCAGGCTCGGGGTTCCGATATTTCCATAGAACTTTACATCATCTCCTGCTGCCTCTATCCTCTCAAAAAGGCCGAGTATATCTCCTGAAATCACAGCCTCTTTTACCGGAAATTTTATTGCCCCGTTTTCTATCCAAAGTCCTGATACCCCAATGGAGAATTCACCAGTTATCGGATTTGCCGTATGCACACCCATAGCCTCTGTTATGTAAAGCCCTTTGTTTAGAGATGATATCAGGTTATTAAACGGGATGACATCTGATTGCGAAACAATTTTCAGGTACAGGTTTGATATTCCCACTGAAGGGAGACCCGTAAATCCTCCGCGCACGGCATTGCCGGTGGAATGTGCCCCTTCCTTTTTTGCGGTGTAAGTGTTATGAAGAAAACCCTGCAGCACTCCCTCTTTTATCAAAACTTTCTCAGATGTTATAACTCCTTCATCATCAAAAGGCCTTGTGCCGAGCCCCCGAGGAATGATGGCGCTGTCAACAATATTTACCTTAGTGCTTATTACCCTCTGGCCGAGCTTATCTTTTAATAGCGACTTGCCCTTCTGCGCTGATTCCGCTGAAAATGACGACGCAAATATGCCTAAAAACTCTGAAGCCACTGAATTGTCAATGATTACCGGCGCTTTTACAGTGTTAATCCTTTTTGCGCCAAGCAGCTGGACTGCACGCTTTGCGGCAATTCTGCCGACATCTTCAAAAGATATGTCCTTAAGAAGCCTGCTTCCATTAAAGTCCCAACCCATCTGGCTCTCGCCGTTTTCCTCAGCCACGGTCATAACCTGAGCGGTAAATTTTGTATGCGGATATGATATGTCAATTCCTTTTGAGTTCAATATAGATATCTCGCCGCTGCTGAAGGTCCCTGTGGCCTTTCTCGTTTTCTTTATCCTTTTGTCAAAATCATTTGCTGCTTTTTCTATGATGAGAACGTGCTTTACTGCCTCGTCTTCTTTTATATCCCATCCCTTTCCGTCAAATATTTCAAGGCTTGCGACATCTATAATCCCCCCACTCCCCCCTTCAACCCCTCTGTATCCCCCCTTACTAAGGGGGGAATTAAAGGGGGGTGAAGAGGGATTAGGCATATCAAGATATTCATCCGCATCTGCCCACTTTGCCGCCTCTATCGCATTTTTTATGACTGATTCTGACTCATCAGCAGAAGTTGAGTAGGAAAATCCGAGTTTCCCATTCCGTATAACGCGCAGGGAATAACCGAAACTCAGAGAGGATTCTACAGCATCTAATTCCTGATTTTTCACTTCCAGACACAGATTCTTTGATGACTTTATGTATACCTCTGCCTGCTCTGCGCCGTTTCTGAGGGCAATCCCCACTAAGTCAGATGCAAATTCCCCCATGGGTCGTAGACTGTTAGTTTTCATAGTATGTTGCGGCTGCTGTCTCTGATTCCCATACCGTGACCGCAGAAACTTGGACATATTCATCGGACAATTTTTTGTTAAGGGAATCGTATATCCATTTTGCTATGTTTTCGGATGACGGATTCTTCTCTGTAAACGGAAAGATGTCATTTAGAAAAGAGTGGTCTAACGGAGCTATAACTTCATCCAGAAGTTCTTTTAAATTGTGAAAGTCTATTGCTATATCTATATCATTAAGTTTTTCGGCCACAACATGCACCTGAACTTTCCAGTTATGCCCGTGCAGTTGTTCGCATTTGCCTTTATAGCCTCTCAACTGGTGTGCGGCAGCAAATGTTGTATCTACCATCAGTTCAAACATTTTGTCTCCTTGCCTTCTCTTATTAATGTAATATTAATGTCCTATGCTTCCAGTATTGTTGTCATTCCTGCGAAGGCAGGAATCCAGAAACCTACTCTCTGGATTCCGCATCTCTACGAGTCGTAGACAAGTGCGGAATGACCGCAAAATACTCATTTTCGGGTCAATGACGAAACATCTAACATTAATTATGCAGCTCCGATAGTTTTATTTGCCTTCCATGGCTGTCTTTTTAAAAATGGATATATATGGAAGGTTTCTGAATTTGTTGTCATAGTCAAGGCCATAGCCTACCACATATTCATTTGGTATCTCAAAACCTATATAATCAAGGGGCACGTCCACTAACCTGCGGCCGCATTTGTTCAGGAATACGCATATCCTGACACTGTTTGGCGATGCCGCAAGTATTCTCTCGCGGATATAATTCAGAGTTATCCCTGAATCTGCGATGTCTTCAATCAGCAGGACATCTTTGCCTCTGATGTCTTCTCTGATGTCACAGTGGATGCTGACCTTTTCCGTTGAGATGGTTTTCAGATAACTTGAAGCTGTTATAAAGTCAATTGTGAGAGGAACTTGTATCATCCTCACAAGGTCGGAATAGAACATGAAGGCCCCTTTCAGTATTCCAACAGCAAGAAGATTTTTCCCCTCATAATCCGCTGATATCCTGTCAGCGAGTTCTTTTACCTTACTGCTAATCTGCTCTGCCGTAAAAAAAGGTTTTCCTATTACCATCATGCCCTCCTTGTTTTAGCTTGTTACAAAATGTATTTTCAAAGTGGTATTGCCCATCTGGACAATATCGCCGCTCGACAATTCAATCTCCTTAACCGGTTTCCCGTTAACAATACTGCCATTTGTGCTGCCAAGGTCTCTGAAAATGATTTTTCCTTCCGAAACCTCAAGGGCTGCATGTGTTTTTGAGACAGTCATGTCTCTAATCCTGATAGTTGCGTCTCTTCTGCCTATCGTGCAAGGAAGCGGGACATTAAACTTATTGCCCTTTTGCGGCCCGTCTGTCACTTCAATCCTTACCCTTAATGCTTTTTCCTCTTTTTCTGCCTTTGCTGCAGGAGGGGCAGCATCCGCCTGCGTTGTCCCGATGCTTCGGGATTCGTGCATGAGAGCATCGGCTATCAGGAATTGTTTTACATCAGCAGTATCGCTTGCTTCAGATGTTTTAATATCGCGGTAGACCAATACCTCAACAGGTGTTTTATCAGCAGGATATGCGTAAAGGAGCATCTGTTCTGCGATAGGGCTGTCTTCTGTTATTCCTGCATGTGATGTGTCTGCAAAATGCGCCATTTTCGGTTCGCCGGAATGAAAATAAAAGAAGTTATAAGTATTATTTCTTTTCAGGATGACAAAGGCTGCTGCCTGTTCGCTCTTAATCTGGTTAAGGATGCTGTCAAGATTAATCATGTCTGATGTTACTTTTGTGGAAGGATCTCTCTGAAGGAACACGAGCATCCCCTTAAGCAGCACAGGGTCTGTTTTATGCAGGGAGAGGTTTTTTTTAGCTGTATCCGTTGAAATATGCTGCAGGTAATCATTTATGCTTATCGACATGGGTTTGTCGTTTTTGATGCAGCCTGCAGCATAAGCGTCTCCCTTAAGGAAAAAGAGGAAATATACTGCGTCGGGTTCATCAGCCTTGAGTATCCCCATGAATGATTCTCCTGCCTTGTCTATCTCATCCATGGTAAGCGTAAAAAACTCGCCGGTATAAGGCTTGTTCTTGAATATTACCTGACCTTCGGGAAATATCGCTCTTGTCATATCACTATTGTTTTATATACTTGTTTTTTTGTCAACAGCAATCCCAAATCCTGATTTAAAAGGTTTGTCATTGCGAGTAGGTGAACATGTTGCCAAAGAAAAGGAAAATCGGATTTCGGAGAGAAAAGGATGAGTGAAAAGGGTTATAATGTTTTCAACAAGATGAAGCAGTGGGAGAAAAACGGGGATGTGTCCCGCATTATTCATAGGGTGGAGTTGGCAAGTCAGAAATTTTTTTATTGTCATTCAGCACTTGTCTACGACTCGTAGAGATGCGGAATCCAGTCGTCTTATTCATCTGGATTCCTGCTTTCGCAGGAATGACGTGAGGATTGTATGCGAATCATACTGAAAAAAGAAGAGATTAATGGGGACAGGATAACCTTATCGGGTGAAAAGGCGCGATACCTTATATCTGTGCTGAGGTGCAGCGCGGGAGATGAGCTTCAGGTCTTTGACGGCGAGGGAAGTCTCTATAAATCTAAAATTGCAGGGATTGAAAATAAAAAAGTAATCATAGATTTGTTAGAGCGGATTTCGCTCAATGCTGAATCGCCTCTTAATCTGACACTTGTTCAGGGGATTCTCAAAGGAGAAAAGATGGATATGGTTATCCAGAAGGCAACAGAACTCGGCGTTAAAGAAATCATTCCAGCCATTACAGAGAGAAGCCAGATAAGGCATACGAGAAAAGTTGACAGGTGGAGAAAGATTGCAGAAGAGGCGTCAAAGCAGAGCGGAAGAACAATGATTCCTGTTGTGCATGAGCCGATAGAGTTTTCTAATTTTATTAATAACATAACCCCACCTTCACCTCCCCTTAACTTAAGGGGAGGACGGGAGGGGTTAAAGGGTTTTATCTTCTGGGAAGAGGGCGGATTGTCCTTGAAGGAAGCAATAAAGCAGTCAGCCGTCAGCATTCAGCATTCAGAAAACTCTCAACTCTCGACTCTCAACTCTCAACTTTTTGTCTTGGTTGGCCCCGAAGGCGGATTTTCAAAGGAGGAAGTTAGTCTCGCAGTCTCTAAAGGTTTGATTGCTGTGTCTTTGGGGAAGCGCATTCTTCGTGCAGAGACAGCGGCAATTTCAGCAGTAGCGCTTATCCAGTTTTTACTCGGAGATATTTAGCTCAGTCTTCTTGCTTTGTTATGGAGATTATTTTTTCCACAGGTATCATTATCCAGCCTGACTCAGACTCAAGGTAGACCTCTGTTTCTCCAATTTCAATAAGCTTGCCTTTGTAGGTAGTCTCCAAAGCTAAAACTTCTACGTCTTTCCCGACAAGATCCTGCATCTGATTAATTCTCCTTTAACTTGATTATACCCTGTCGTTTGCTACAGGTTCCCGTATTATGTCATTCTGGCTTGTCCAGAATCTTTCTTCCAGAGGGATTCCCGACAGGCGGGAATGACAAGGAATAGGGATTCATTTTAACTTTTAACTTATTTTTTCACTTTCTTATAAATTCTTATCGGCGTTCCTCTGAATGAAAATTTTTCCCTGAGGCATTTTTCGATATATCTTACATAGGATTCTTTTATCCCTGCCGGATAGTTGCTGAAAATTACGAATGCCGGCGGCTCTGTTCCTATTTGGGTCATATAAGGAATCTTTACCTGTCTGCCTTTATACAGAGACAGAGGGACGCCTGAAGTAACGTCCTTTATGAATCTGTTTATCTCCGGTGTTGGTATCCTCTTTTTTCTTTCAGCAATTATTTCATCAATCACAGGAAATATCTTTGTTATCCTCTTCTTTTCTATTCCTGACACTGAAATTATTGGCGCATGATTCAGAAACCACATTTTTCTCTGCAGTTCTGGAACAATTTTTTTATAGGCAGTTTCCGGTTCATGCACAAGGTCCCATTTGTTAAGGAGAAATATGGCGCCCTTTGCGCAGCTTTCAACAAGGCCCGCAATTTTCTGGTCCTGTTCTGTTATTCCGTCGGAGGCGTCAAGAACGATGAGAGCAATGTCGCATCTCTCTATGCTCCTTATTGCTCTTACCGCTGAAAACCTTTCAATTGAAAATCCGAGTTTGCCTTTTTTTCTTATGCCGGCCGTATCAATTATCAGATATTTATTTTTATAGTGTGAACAGACAGAGTCAACGGCATCCCGCGTAGTTCCCGGCAAGGAACTCACTATCATCCTCTTTTTGCCAAGGAGCGCGTTTACAAGCGTTGACTTGCCGACATTAGGCCTTCCGACAACAGCAATCCGCGGGTATATTGATTCCTCTTTGCTTAATTGAGGCAGAAGTAAGACAATCCGGTCCATGAGTTCTCCGAATTCATAACCTGTGGCAGCTGATACAGGAAGGAGTTCATCAGCGCCTAATGCATAGAAATCATAGAGCCTGTCTTCTCTTTTAGGAGTGTCTATCTTGTTCACAACCCATAATATCTTTTTGCCTGAAGCCCGTAATGTTTTTGAGAGCTCAATGTCAGCGGGAGCAAGCCCTTCTTTACCGTCAAGGAGATGTATTATGACGTCTGCCTCTTCAATCGCAAACGCTGCCTGTTCCTTCATCTGCTTTGAGATGTCCTCTGAGGGCTCGGTGTAGAAGCCTCCTGTGTCAACTGCGATAAATGCCTTGTCTTCCCATACAGCTTCCATATAGTTCCTGTCTCTGGTGACGTTAGGCACATCTTCAACAATAGCGGCGGAAGAACCGACCATCCTGTTAAAGAGAGTAGATTTGCCTACATTGGTCCTTCCAACAATTACAACATAAGGTCTTGCCATAAAATTACCGTTCTTAAATTTTACAACAAATACAGTAAAAAATTATGTATAATAATCCGGCTTTGTGATGACTACCGAACGGAAGGAATATATTAGATGTACGGATGGCTATGAAATCTAAAATCATCTCATATATAAAACAATTTTCCAAGCTCCTGCCTGCCCTTAAACACAAACAGCAGATGGAAGAGGTGAATTCAGAACTGCAAACAAAGATTACAGAGTTGGAAACAGCCAATGTGTCAGTAATTAGACTTTCAAAAGAGCTGAATACCCAAAATATAGGGTTTGAAAAAGCGGTTGAAAGATTACGGATTATAACTAATGTCTGTATGACATTGGCTTCTATTGTTGATATAGACGAGTTGTTGAAAAATATAATAAGCATGACCTCTGAATTGGCAGATGTTAAGAAGGGCACTATTTACCTGAAACAATACGACAGGCCGGCTCTGACATTTAATTATACGTATGGCGTTGGGGCTCAGGCTTTTGGCGATATATCATCGGACATCAGCTCTGTCTATAGCGAGTTCATGGAAGGCGGGGCTCCTAAGATAATAGATGGAAGAGATATAGCTGCAAAAAAATGCTATGGCATTAATAATTCTGCAGCATGGGTTCCTTTAAAGCTTAAGGGCATGGTAATAGGGTTTATGCTTCTTGAGGACAAAATGGATGGGACGGTTTTTTTGAATGATGAACTTGAACTGCTTGCTGCGCTTTCCAATCAGATAGTTATTGCGATAGAGAATACATGGTTATACGAAAAGGTAAAGGTTAACTATTTCTCAACTATTCACTCATTGGTTAATGCTCTTGAGGCAAATGACAGATATACGAAGGGCCATTCTGAAAGAGTGAGATACCTCTCTCTTGAACTGGGCAAGTTCATTGGTCTTGACAACAGGGAGCTTGAGGTTCTTGAGCACGCAGCTGTTCTCCATGATATAGGAAAGATAGGCATAGCCTCTGCGGTTCTGCATAAAGAAGGCACATTGACTGTTGACGAATATGGAGCTATAAAGACCCATCCGCTGATAGGAGATCAAATTCTTGGCCCAATAAACACACTTGAAGGGGTAAGAACAACCATAATACAGCACCATGAAAGATATGACGGCAAGGGTTATCCCCATGGAGTTTCAGGAGAAGAAATCTCGTTTATGGCGAGAATTATGGCTATTATTGACACATTTGATGCAATGGTAACAGACAGGCCTTACAGGAAAGCGTTTTCTCTGTCTAAAGCAAAGGAAGAAATAAAACAAGGCTCAGGCTCTCAGTTTGACCCTGAGATTGTGAATGCCTTTCTTAATATGCTTAATGCCAAAGAAGAAGCGCTGCTGCTGACAGCAGGTTATAGTCTGCAGCTCCTGTCTTGAAGATGAAGATTAAATTTTCAGCTACGAAACTTCAAAGATAAATTCAAGTTCAACAGGTGAATTGAGAGGAAGGACGTTTACTCCGACTGCGACTCTCGCATGTCTTCCAACTTCCCCGAATATCTCACAGATGAAATCAGAAGCAGCGTTCAGGACATTAGGCTGTTCAATAAAGTCAGGCGCGGATGAAACATAACCTGTTATCTTCACGCACCGCCTGATTTTATTTAGAGTTCCAAGATTTGATTTCAAAATCGCAAGGGCATTGATGGCTGCTGTGCGCGCATCTTCCCTTGCTTCATCAACAGTTACCTTCTCTCCAACACGCCCCTCTCTTGAAAGTTTTCCTTCCACCAAAGGCAGTATTCCGCTCAGGAAAACGAGATTGCCTGTCCTGACAAGCGGGACGTATGAGCCGAGAGGCTTTGGCGCATCCGGCAGTTCAATGCCGAGTTGTTTCAGCCGTTCTTCAGGTGTCATCATAACCAAATCCTAAATCAACCGTAAAAATAATTCTCCCTATCAATTATACTTTAATTCAGCTTTGCATAACCAGTACTATTAATAGAAATGTATTATTGTGGTGTCTCATAAATAAGTTTACACAATTCTGTCATTCCCCCAATATTATCGGGGGAATCCTTTTCTTGTCATTCCGACTTGTTCGGAATCCTTCAGAAAGATTGCGGACAAGCCGCAATGACAAAATAGGGACAAGCCAGAATGACACCACATAAAGTGTAAAGAAGTGTTACAGACAGGACATTAGTTAAAAGGTAATCGCTGGCATATTGAGACCGTAATATTTTACTACCTACGGTTGTATAATTATTGACAAATAAAGAACGTCTATGATAGTCTTTCAGAGATTCATAGGGAAAATATTTTTTTGCAAGGAGATATTGTTGTGGCATTATTTTTGCACAGACAGACAGACAGACAGACAGACAGACAGACAGACAGACAGACAGACA
>CAZHHV010000034.1:0-14761 GCA_964532335.1 uncultured Nitrospiraceae bacterium | reverse complement strand
TTGAGGTCCCTCTGTATGTTTTCTATGACTTTTGCTGCCTCGGCAGTCTTAATATCAGAAGCTTTGTGAATTCCTGCCTTTACAACAAGACCATATAATTCTGCAAGCAACTCTGTTGTTTCTTTGTCCCCTCCGGCTACGACTTTTATTATATTGGTCAGGTTGTGGTCTTTGTCTCCCGGATTTATCCTTTCCGGAGAATAACCAATACTAAAGTCTTTCCCGCATTTCATTCCTGAGCATTGCTCAATAATAGGCACGCAGAAATCCTCTGTTACTCCGGGATACACTGTAGATTCATACACTACAACAGCGCCTCTCTGAATATTTTCTCCGACAATCCTTGATGCTGATTCAAGAGGCTTTAAGTCAGGCATCTTGTATTTATCTATAGGTGTAGGAACAGCAATTATGATTACAGATGCCTCTCTGAGCCTTTTGGGGTCAGATGTGAAATCTATATCAGTTTTCTTTAAGATGTCGGTCGTGATCTCGCCTGTAATGTCTATGCCGGATGATAGTTCTTTTATACGGTCTTCTTTTACATCAAAGCCTATGACTTTCCCTGAAGTTTTGCCGAACTCAACTGCAAGCGGAAGTCCCACATATCCGAGTCCGACAACAGCAAGTCTTTTTTCGCCTTTTTTAAGCTGTTTGATTATTTGAGGCATGAAAAATTTTAATATATAGCTCTGGGAAAAGCAAGGAATGGCTGTACAGTTTGTCATTCCCGCAGTCAGTAAGCGGGAATCCAGACAGTTACAGTTAAGGAACTGGATGCCCGATTAAAAACTTCGGGCATGACGGATAAAGCTTTATGTGTCTTTACTTATGAACTGATTAGTAATATGAGGTGGATATCTGCAAGTGAATAACCCTGCAGCAATATGCAGGGTTATGCGCTTGGTTTGTCTTTTTTAAATGTCGTAATACAGGAAGAACTCGTAAGGATGCGGTCTCAGCCTCAGCGCGTCAACCTCTTTTGACCTCTTGTAGCTTATCCATGTGTCTAAGGCATCTTCTGTGAATACATTGCCCTTTCTGAGGAATTCATTGTCAGCCTCAAGATTATCAAGAGCCTCTTCAAGGCTTGCAGGCATTGTCGGAACAGATGCCAACTCTTCAGGTCCCAGATCGTAAATGTCTTTATCTAATGGCTCCCCCGGATGTATCTTATTTTCAATGCCGTCCAACCCTGCCATGAGCATTGCTGCAAATGCAAGGTATCCATTGCATGACGGATCAGGGAACCTGACTTCAGCCCTCTTTGCCTTCGGACTTGGAGAATAGGTCGGTATCCTTATGCATGCTGATCGGTTTCTTGCTGAATATGCGAGATTGACAGGAGCCTCAAAGCCCGGCGTAAGCCTTTTATATGAATTCGTAGTCGGGTTTGTAATTGCGGCGAGGGCAGGCGCATGCTTGAGGATTCCGCCGATATAATACAGCGCAAGCTCGCTCAGCCCTGCATAGCCGTTGCCGGCAAAAAGAGGCTTGTCTTTTTTCCAGATGCTCTGATGCACATGCATGCCTGAGCCGTTGTCGCCGAATAAAGGTTTAGGCATAAAAGTCACTGTCTTGCCGTGCCGCTTTGCGACATTCTTTACTATATATTTAAAAAGCATCAGCTTATCAGCCATTTTCACAAGAGAGTCAAATCTCATGTCAATCTCTGCCTGTCCTGCTGTGGCAACCTCATGGTGTTCTCTTTCAATATATATGCCGCACTTCTGCATCTCCATGACCATCTCTGTCCTGATATTTACCTGACTGTCTGTAGGAGGCACGGGGAAATAACCTTCCTTGTGCCGCGGCTTATAACCAAGGTTTGGCTTCTCGTCCCTGCCTGAATTCCAGATTCCTTCAACAGAGTCAATAAAGTAATAACCGCTGTTAGATGTCTGGTCAAACCTTATATCATCGAATATAAAGAACTCAGCCTCAGGGCCGAAATATGCTGTATCGCCGATGCCTAATGACTTAAGATAGGCCTCTGCCTTCTGCGCTATATAACGCGGGTCCCTTGTGTAGAATTCCTTTGTAATCGGATCTACGATGTTGCATACAAGGCTTATTGTCGGGTATTCCATGAATGGGTCCATAAATGCTGTTGCGGGGTCAGGGATTATAAGCATATCCGATGTGTGAATCGCCTGCCAGCCCCTTATTGAAGAGCCGTCAAAACCAAGGCCTTCTTCAAATACTTCCTCTTTTAATTCAGCTATCGGCACTGCGAAATGCTGCCAGATTCCGGGAAAATCAAGGAACTTGAAATTTGCCATGACTGCCTTGTTTTCCTGAGCCATTTTGATTACGTCTTTCGGTGTCATTTTTCTCCTCCTTTATTTTTAGCTGTTAGCTGTCAGCTATTAGCTGATAGCTTTTATACTGCTGCTTCTCCTTGCTCGCCTGTTCTTATCCTTACCACATTTTCCACAGGATAAACGAATATCTTTCCGTCTCCTATCTTGCCGGTTTTTGCTGTTTTTTCTATGACAGCAACTACTTTTTGCGCAAGGCTGTCGGATGTAACCACCTCTATCTTTATCTTGGGGATAAAGTCAACGACATATTCGGCGCTTCTGTAGAGTTCGGTGTGTCCCTTCTGTCTGCCAAAACCCTTAACCTCTGTGACAGTCATGCCCTGTATGCCGATTTCGTTCAGAGCATCTTTCACTTCATCAAGCTTAAAGGGTTTTATTATCGCCTCAACCTTTTTCATATATCACCTCCTAAATTAGCTGATAGCTCATAGCTGACAGCTGTTAGCTAAAAAATGCCTTATAAAAATTCACTGCCCTGCCATGGTATATCTCGTAAAATTTTTCAGTCTCTGCTTTTATTTTATTTAAGTCCACAGGCTCGTTTTTAAGCCAGTCATAAACCATCTCTTTTGAAACTTCTATGTGAAACTGAAACGCATAGGCATTGTCGTTGTATTTAAATGCCTGATTAGGATAGAGGTCTGATTTTGCGAGCCTCACAGCGCCTTCCGGCATGTCAAAGGTTTCCCCATGCCAGTGAAATACGCTGAATTTTTTCCAGAAATCTCCTGCCTTCGGATGTAATGCAAGTTTTTTCATAATATTGTCTTTTATCCCTGACTCGGTAAGCTCTATATTATACCAGCCTATCTCAGGTTCTTTTCCCCTATAGACCTTTGCTCCGAGCGCCTTTGCCATTATCTGTGCGCCAAGGCATATGCCGAGGACTTTCCTGCCCTTTTTTATAAATTCTCTTGTTAGCTCCTCTTCCTTGCTGATGTAAGTATAGATGTCACTCTCATTCACGCTCATGGGCCCGCCCATCATTACAAGTATATCGAAGTTGTTTGCCTCCGGAACAGTCTCAGTTTCAAGTTCTACGATCTTATAATGAATATTTGCTTCTCTGAGAAAGTCCTCCATGGTTCCAGGGCCTTCTGTCTTTACATTCTTCAGAATCAAAGCAGACATCAGCATTAATGTATCAACAATCATGCCAGCAGCAATACATTGATTTGTAAGGTTTTCTTTACTTAAAGATGCATGATTGCCTTATTTTTAGGCATATGTGATTAATTAATAAGCAGAAAAACGAGAAGTTGTGTTTTGCAGCAGCGCCTTTCACGAAGGCGTCTAACACCTTTTACAATCTCCGTATTTTTGAGATTTTCAGGTGAAGGCAAAACAGACATTTGTAATTTTAACATACAGGGAAGCGCTGCGGGACAGCAAATTTGTTATACTTAAAAATGTCCGATATTCCTAAGCTGAGAGGTCACCATCTTATCTGTCTGCATTTTTTCAACGGCAAAGGCTATAACAGGGAATTCACAGAAAACCTGAGATGCGTACTGGAAAAGGCGGAGAATCTGGGAGTTGAGGTTTCTGTTGGTGCAGATGATGTATGCAGGGAATGTCCTTACATGAGGGATAAAAAATGTTGCTCCGAGGATCATTCGAATCAAGAAATTATAGAAATGGATGAGTTTGCCTTGAAACTTCTGAAGGAGGCCTCCGATAGTAAATTAGGGTGGAATGCCTTAAAAGAAAAAATCCCGGCAATTTTTCATTTATGGCTGGAGAGGTATTGTAAAAGATGCTGCTGGACAAATGCCTGCGAAGAAACCCTTTATTATCTTAAATTGAGGGATGGAAAAAATACTTTCTGAAATAAAGGAGGCTTTTAACAGCATAAGCCCGTACATCCAGAGGCATACGTCAGAGGTCTGTCAATCATGCCCCGGTGTTTGCTGTGTAAACAGGCACAGCTATTATGACAAAGATGATATGGTCTTTATGCGCGCGCTCGGTTTAGAAGGCAACGGCTGCAAGGCGGGAAGGAAAGATAGTGAGCCGTGCAGATTCCTTCAGGAGAATGGCTGTTCCCTGCCGCGCTACAGGAGGCCATTCAGGTGCACGTGGTATTTCTGCGAGCGGCTGCTTGATTCCATGCAGAGCGACAGGGCAAAGGAATACAGGGCTTTTATTTCGGCATTTCAAAACCTTCAGAGCATAAGGCAAAAACTTTTAGAGATGAATGTGTCTGGGCGGTAAAATTATTGTTTGAGAAGCGTACTTACAGATGCAAAAGCGTCTTCGACAGAAATATCAGCGGCATTCCTGTCTTTTTTCAGAATAATATGTCTTGTGCCCCATGGCGCCCAACTATCAGGATTGGTCGAGCCCCATATTGTCACGATAGGTTTTCCCAAAGCTGCTGCAATGTGCATTGCTCCTCCGTCGCAGCAGACAACAAGACTGCTTACGCTCAAGGCGGCAATAAGCTCTCTGATATGAGTAGTTTTGTATGAGGCAGGTTGGGGCTTTATGGAATTTTTAATAATCTCTGCGTTTTCATCATCTCCAGGATGGTATACATTCTTTTCACTGCCGGGCGACCATAGAAGCAGTATGGCGGCAGCATAATTGGCAGATATAAGATTTGCAAGTTCTGCGAATCTCTGAACAGGCCATCTGTTCTCAGGACGCCTGCTGCTTATGTGAAACGCAATGAGAGGCTTTTCTTTCAGAAAGCCGAATGAGCTTAAAAAATCCTTAACTTTACTTACCTCTCTGCTTTCAGGAAAAATCCTTAATGTAGAAGGCTGACCGTTTATGCCGAGGGGAGTCAGCAGATTAAAGGTCTTTTCAACTTCATGGAGTTTTTTCTCAGGCTCGTAAAGAGGCATATTGTAGAACTTTGATTTTTCCATGCCTTTTTTAAGGTATCCGATTCTTGTTTTTGCTCCGGTAAGCAGCGTATATCTTGCAAGCCGTGGAGAATACGAGCCGCACCCGATGGCGACATCATATCTCTTTTTCCTTATTTTCAACAGCACTTTGAGATTGCTCCGCCAGACAGACAATTTATTTTTATCAGGAGCGTGTTTTACTTTTTCGTATATGTAGACTTCGTCTATATCCGGATTGTTGCTTACAGCGTCCGCATTATAAGTATTTACCAGAATACCTATTTTTGCGTCATGGTATTTTTCTCTGACAGCATGGATAGACGGAGTTGTGCAGACAAGGTCTCCTATGTTGTCGCGGCGTATAAAGAGGATTTTTGAGGGCAGTGATGTATTATTAAAAATGTTTGTTTCATTCTCATATTGTCTGAAAAGAACAAATACTAACCCTGCAAATAGGAAGATCATATTGCCATATGTTTCCTGCCAGAAGCCGTTGGTTATGTTGATTAGGATATATGAAATAAGGATCCCTATGCTATATCTCATAAAATCTCTCATCTCAGACCTTTGTCTTAAAAAAGCTGCCGTAAAAATCTTAGAAATTATTGTTGCCCAGAACCATAGAAAGATTCCGAATCCGATTAGTCCAATTTCAAAAACAATCTGCAGTATTAGGTTGTGAGGGTTGACCCTGCCATAGCTGGAAGATGCTTCTTTGACATAGTAAGCATATATGTAAGGGTGATGCTGTTTCCAGTAGTCTTGAAATTTAGAGTCTTTTGCTACGAGGGCTATTTTTTTCCATCCATACCCATATCCCGTAAGTGGTCGCTCCTTAATGATATGCGATGTCCCCTTCCATACCGAAAAGCGTTTGTTCTCATGCGATATCTCCGCAATATAGGTGTTGTATATGGATAATGTCTTATACTTTGAAAATGTATCAGAAGTTGATAAGGCTATTAATACAATGCATGTTATATAAATTGCTATACTGCCGAATAACAGCCTATATCTTCTGGATAAAAAGAGGATTATAAAGATGCTTATTGGTATAGCAATGAATGCTGTCCGTGAATTATAAATGAAGACTATGATAAGTCCTAACAATATAGTAATTATCCCTATCCATTTTTTAAGTAACGGTTTTTTTATTGCTATGAGCCATGCCATGATGAAAGGCAGATAGAATGTTGCATTGTTAGCATATCCGCCGATAAACATCTTGTGAGTTTTCATGCTCTGCTGGAAATTTATCAGATCTGTTAGACTGTTTTCGGTTATTGATGCAAATGTTACAATTGCAAAGCTCATTACAACAACAAAGAACAGCGGTTTGAGTTCCTGAATAGTTTTGAACTCTGTAATTATCACTAAAAATATCAATATCTCAACAAGCAGATTTTTCCGTATGGCATTTAAACTATCTAAAGGATACGGACCAAAAATTGACACTAACACTGCCCAACTTGCTAAAAGAGAGAGGGCAACTATTGTTTTATCTCTGAAGTCTATGTGTATTGCTCTGTCTTTGAATATCCTCAATATAAAAAGTAGCAGCAGTCCGTAAAAACCTATCTCTCTGAAAGAGTTGAAGCGATTAAACGGCTGAAAAAATATCAGCATATAGAGAAAGAAGCTTAAAAGTCTAGAGATGTCCAGTTTTTGTATTATGCTCAACATATTAACTTGCTCCAAGGGACAAAAGTTTCTTGGCATTGATATAAATTTCATCTGCCGATATTGAGTTTGTGCATCCCCTAGTGTTTATCTCACAGCTATATGGACTTTTAAAGGCATGAGAACAGGGGACACATGGCATATCTATTTTTTGTATTATTACGGCATCCTTGCCTGTAGGTCTCTGGTCTTTCATGTCTGAAGGGCCGGCAATGTCAATAAGAGGTATTGAAAGCGCATCAGCCATGTATGTTATGCCTGTGTCTACGCCAATAAAAAGCGACAGTTTCTCAATAAGCGCAGGGAGTTCTTTAAGATTTAATTTACCAACGGCATTTATAATGCTGTCCCTTTTTGCAACTGCCTGTAAAACCGTATTTGCGGTCTTTGTTTCTTGTTCCGAGCCAATAAGCACAATGTGAGCATTCATGTTATCAAGTATCGTATTAATGATGCCGGCAATTTTATCTGTCCCCATTTCCTTTAATTTATTTCCGCTGCTGACCGCAATGCCGATTAAAGGCTTATTAATATTTCCTATGATTTGTTTGGCCTTTTCATCTGCATCTCTTGATTTATAGATTTCTTTTGAAATATTCCCGCTTGCAATCCCGACAACCCGCAGCATTTGCATGTAAGTCTCTATGACCATTCTCCCTCTTGCATGTTTTTCAAGGTATGTAAAAAATACAGATGCGAGCTTAAATGTAAACCCTGAAATGTCGGGCATTACAGAAAGCCTGATTGGAACGAGACCCCAGAATAAGGCAATTGCAAATGGGATGTTAGGATTAAGACAAATCCCTGCATCATACTTTCCTCTGCGTATCAGATCGGACAATCTCAGCTTTCCTGAAAACCCTTTATAATCGGTATTTTTTACAGATATGATTTCGTCAATGTTCGGATTATATTCCAGCAATTCTCTTGTAACAGGGTTTGATATCACAGTAATATGCGCACTGGGATATTTCTTTCTTGCCTCTCTAAAAACCGGCGTTGAACAGATCAGGTCGCCTATCTTTGCTGTCTGAATTATCAGGATTCTTGAGATTGTTTTTTTCTTTCTTATCGCAATAAGAAGATAAATCAGCGGTGAAAGAAGATAGGTTAAAATCACATATATCAATGTCCCAGCACCTCTGCAAAGACATTTTCCACATCATTGACATATTTCTCAACAGGGAAGTTTCTGATTATCCGTTCCTTTGCCTTTTCTCCCATCTGTTCCCTCAATGCAGGGTTTTCTATCAGCCTGAGTATTGCACTGGCAATTGCTTCTGTTTGTCCCACAGGCACTAAGAAACCTGTCTCACCATCAATAACAAGTTCAGAAGGTCCTGTAACATTTAAAGCCACAACAGGCCTTTCCATCAGCATTGCCTCAAGGATAACCCGTGGCAATCCCTCGCTTTTGGAAGTCAAGACAAAAATATCCAATGCATTTATATATGAGATTGCATCTGATTGGAAATCAGTAAAGATAATTCTGCTGTCAAGGTTTCTTTCTTTTATTTTAGTCATTAGGTTTTCTTTTTCGGGACCTTTTCCAATAATCATGCATTTAATAGGATGTTCACTCCTCTTTGCAACTATAGCGGTAGCCTCTATCAAATCCATGATTCTTTTTCTTTTAATAAGAGAGCCCACAGTCCCTATTAAAATGTCTTTGTCAGATATTCCCCACGTTTTTCTTATATCCTGACGCGATGCCTCTGGAACTATTTCGGCATCTATACCATTATAAACTACTGCGCATTTTGATTTATCAATGCCCTGCCTGATAAAACTGTTTTTCACTCCTTCAGAGACACAAATCATTTTTTTTTTTTTTTTTTTGACAGCTTTAATCTCAAATGAGTTAAGCGCGGTCTCAATCCTGCTGTGCTGAAGTGCTGGCACTCCTGTCATTTTAGATGCAATGATACCTTCCAAGTTTGATGACGGCTGGTTGTTCATATAAAACAGGTCTATTCTTAGACTTCTCAAAAGTTCTGAAATTTTTTTTGCATTTTGTTTAATTCTGAAGGGATAATCAATAAGAAATATAAAATATTTTTTTAAGCGTTTGCTGAAAAAGAATATGAGCCTTGACAGTTCTTTGGCTGTCTTAACCATGACAGGCTGTTTTCTCTGCTCTAAAATCAAGAATTCCACCCCGAGTTTTTCAATCTCTGTCTTTATGTCTGAATCGGCTCCTTTTTTATAATTGTTGTAGAACAGTAAAGTGAAGCCGTATCTGTTCTTGTCAACTCTTTTGAGAAGCTCAAGGAGGCTGTTTGTGCCTCCGCCCCATTCTTTGCCCGTGTCAAGGATAAGAATTTTCTTTTTCATAATATGTTAAGTTTTCGCAACAGCAACAATGCCCGGGGCAAAATCAATATCCAGAAGTCTCAGCAATGGTCTGTATATCCAGGATCTTAATTTATCTTTAGTCTTCATGTCTTTAATCCTATATATTTTAATGTCATGAAATCCCGCTGAAATCAAAAGACCGGCTAATTCATCATATCTGTAGGGTGTTACATGTGTGCAGTCTCTCCAGAATCGTACAGGATGACACACGTTGGGTGTACTTATTACAACGCGCCCTGATGGGTTAAGCAATTCATGAATTCTTTCAAGCAATACAACCGTATCAATGAGGGTCATATGTTCTATGACATCTAAGGCAACAATTACGTCAAATTTACGATCAATAGCTGCCATGTCGTAATAGTCATGCGGCAAATTTTTATCTATATCTAAACTAAAATAAGAAAGGTTTATCCCTGTGGAATTAATATCTTTTTCAAGATTTCTGTCGTTAGCTCCGATATCAAGGATGGCATCTCCATCTTTCAATATATTACTGATTATTTGCCTGTTACTTTTTACTATCGGTATCTTAGTTATTTTGGGCAGCAATTTAGAAGCGGCATCTCTACCTCTACGAATTTTACTCCAATCAATTCCATTAGCCATTATTTCTCCACCGTTAAATTGTTATATGTATCTATAATGCGGTTAACTACATCGGCGTAAGTATAATTAGTGCGGACATGGAGACAACCTTCTTTGGCTATCAATTCTCTTTCAGCAGTATTATTAAGATAATATTGAGCCAGCTTGACACAAGCCTCTATGCTTTCATAGACTGCAATATGTTTGCCTGGTGTAACAACGGCCTCCATGTCCCGCGAACCATCCGTAAGCAGAAAAGCGCCTGCGGCAGGCACCTCCAGCACCCTCATATTCATACCGCTGCGTTTTTTGCCTTCCCCAAATCCCCAGTTTGTAATATTCAGTACAATCCTGCTTTTATTATACAATTTTACCAGCGCAGAACCATCAATATATTTACCCTTAACACATTTTTTAATTTTGGAATTTAAAAAATTCTTCTTTATCCATTTTCCGCCATAGATGACAATATCGTCTGTAACGTTGAGCAGCGCTTCGATAACCTGCTGCCTCTTGGGAGACCACTTGCCCACAAAACATATATCTGTCTCCTTGCCTATATTATCCATCGGATAAAATGTATCGGGATCGACTGAATGATGAAGCAGGCTGATATTAGAAAACCCTTTTTGTATCCCCGCGTCAACACATGATGAGTTTATAAAGAAATACCAGTCAAATAGGTTTATTTCCTTGAGCGCTTCCTCTATGCGCTCTTCCCTCTCTATCCACCAGCAAAAAAGAGGGGTATTTCTCCTGATCTCATTTAATACATTGTTCTGAAAACCGATTCCTCGGATAAGCAGAACCATGTCAGGATTGAAATGTTGATATGTTCTTCTCAGCTTGAAGCTTCTATAATTTTTGTGTGAGAGATGATGATTAGAAAAAACACTTTTATCCTTTGGAATTATGCGTAAATTATGAAGAATCTTATTTGCAGTGTGTATTATATAACGATCAAACCAATGATTCACATACGCATAAACCATTTCCGTGGATATCCCTCTACGAGAAAAATCAGAAGCAAGGTATTGCATGATGGGCGCGTTTGAAGAATAAACTAATAAAACTTTTCTCAGAGTTTTATGTTGATTTGAATATTGCCTGTCTAATGGCATCAAATACCTCATCAATACTTATATTTTCCATACAGGTTTGGTGCTTGCATTTTTTGCTTGCACACGGCTCGCAGGTCCTTTCTTTTTGTATGACAATATGCTTTTCCATGTCATAATAAGGCCCTGATTTTTTTGCGTCTGCCACCGCAAATAAAGCTGCCACTGGTGTCCTGACTGCAACCGCAATATGCATGACCCCTGTATCGCCGGTCACTAAAGCCTTGAATCTTTTAATCAGTGCCGGAATATATTTTAATGGAATCTTGCCTGCTGATACAATCGCTTTTTCTCCTATTGCATCTGCAATCTTTCTGCAATTCTCATATTCCTCAGCTGAACCGGTTATTATTATCTTTAATTCAGGATACGAATTAATAAGCCTTTTGCCCAATTCGGCAAATCTGTCAGGAAACCACATCCTGCTGAGAGTGGATGCGCCTGCCTGAAAGCCTATGATTGAATCTGTATCTCTGATTCCGCTATTTTCCAAAAACTCATTGACAGCAGATTCTCCATCTTTTTCTATAGGCAGAACCATTCTCTTATCTGAAATCCCGCAGCCTGCCAGCTCTGCAGTTTTAAGCCTCTGTTCTACTCCATGGGTTAAGTCTTCCCATTGCAAAGTCTGGTTTCTGTTAGACAGCAGGAATCTGTATTCACTCGTGTTCGGCACTTTAACGATGAATCTTGCCCCTGAAAGATATGCCATTGGCGTTGCCTGAGGCTCGTTGCCGTGGAATATCAATGCGAGGTCAAATTTATGTTTGCGGAAGTTCATAATGGTCCTGAAAAATTTTTTATATCCGCCATGATAAGGAATTGTCTCATCTATGTGGGGGTTATTTTCAAAAAGCTCCATATTTTTAATATTAAAATGAGCGGCTATTCTTGCCTGAGGGTATCTCTCACGTACAGCTCTTATTGCCGGTGTAGAAAGTAATGTGTCTCCTATTGCCGTTGATAAGACAACTAAAATTTTTTTAACCACTTCGGGATCAAAATATTTTAAATCCGTTTGCCTTCCATCAAAGAATTTCACGATCTTTAGCAGCAAAAACAGCAGGACATCAATTGGATTGGTTCTCATTTTTTCTTTATCGTGAGATATAGGCTTGAAAGAATTGTGTTTGTATATATTACCATTCTTTTCTTAAACCATGCAACGCTGTCCTTAACTATTATCCTGTTTATTGCGAAGGGGTCAGAGCCTGTTTCAACAACTCCATGATTCGTGGTAAATATGGCTTTATATCCAACTTTTTTTGCAACATTTACGGCAAGGCCATTATATTTGCCGTAAGGCCAGCAGAAGTAGGGGCATGGGCTGTCAAGCCTTTTTTCAATAATCTCCCGCGATCCTTTAAGTTCCTCCACAAGTTCTTTCTCGGGGAGGCTGTTGCATTTAGCATGGCTCTTTGTATGAGAATAAAACTCAATCATACCGCTGTCTGACATTTCCTTAATAAGTTTCCAGTTGAGCGCAACCTTATGCGCTTCTCCTTTTTCTATTAGCAATTTCGATTCCTCATGCGTTGGGATAGAAGTAACCCCCCTCTGTTCCCCCCTTAATTTAAGGGGGGATATAGGGGGGTTAAATGCAGATGCGTTTTCCACTCTGTTTGTAATTAAGAAAACAGTTGCATTGATTTTATATTTTTTGAGTATGGGAAAGGCATACATATAATTATCAAGCCAGCCGTCGTCAAAGGTAACAACTACAGCCCTCTGAGGTAAAGTCAATCTTCCGTTTATGTAAGAGACGAGTTCTTGAATCTTCAGCGCCCTGTAGCCCACTCTTTGTAAATACTCCATCTGCCCTTCAAAGGCCTCAGGGGTTATGGTGACCATATCGCCTTTATGCGGGTTGATGTGATGGTACATTAAAACGGGAACTGGTCTGAGGCAAAGGGAGGACTTGCGTCCCCCCTTTGAAATCCCCCAAAATCTGAACCTGATTCCGCTTTGCATAATACCCATTATACCAAACTATTTTTTAGCAGATAGGAGAGATGAATAAAAGGCATACATCCTTTCACACATTTTCTCTGCCGTATAATCCTTTTCCACTATCTTTATTCCTTCCATTCCCATTAATCTTGCTGCCTCTTTATCCTTCAGTATCTTTATAATTGCCTCTGCAAGCGCATGCGGATTGTCCGGTTCTACCAGATAACCGTTTACCCCATTTTTAATCACTTCACTGACACCACCTACACCTGCTCCTATTACTGGCTTGCCCATTGCCATGGCCTCTATAAATGATGTCCCGAGCGCCTCCTGAAGTGTTGGCAGGACAAAGACATCAATGGATTTCAATCTTTCAGGGATGTCCTTTCTCAATCCGAGCATGAAGACTTTTTCAGATAATCCTGACGCCTTTATCTTATTTAAAATATTATCCCTTTGCGGTCCGTCCCCTGCAAATACAAAAACAGCCTCAGGTATTTCTTTAAGGACTGACGGCATGGCATCAAGGATGATATGATGCCCTTTCTTTTTCCTTAAAATCGCTATTGTGCCTATGACAGGAACATCTTTTTGCAATCCCAGTTCCCGCCGTAAGCTGTCATTAACTTTCTCAGGGTTAAATTTATTAATATCTATTCCTGTTGGTATGGCTGCTATCTTCTCAGGCGCAATGCCGTTTCCTATCAGATACCGCTTTACATATTCACTCACAGTTACTACTTTATGCGCCAGCAGGCTGTATGTAAATTTGGATGTTATGGGAAGCGCCAGATGCCTCGTTCTGACTATTATCGGTCTTTTTCTTGAAAGCCTTCCTGCTATGCCCGCAAGGAGGCTGTCCCTTCCGCTGTGGGTGCTTATTATGTCAATGTTTTCGCTTCTTATCAGTTTAAGTATATGACTTATCGCTAAGATGTCATAACTTTTCTTCATTCTGCATATTCTCACTTCGATGCCTTCTGCCGATGCGCGTTTATTCAATCTGCTGTCAGGCTGGCACAGAATGATTACTCTTGCTCCTCTTTTTTTCAGGCCGATGCACTCCTGAAGCGTCCTGTTTTCCTGTCCTCCCCAGCCTGTTGATGATTCTGTATGAAGTATGCTTAATGCCATTTTATAAGTTATTCGCCTTTATGCAGCTTGTTACAAGCCGGCTGCCTGTCAGTAGCTCTCTGGAAGCCAGACGTTTAGTCATCTCTGTTTTCCCCATATTCTTATTCTTATCAAAGAACACTCCGGGAAGATATAAAGCTTTTAGAAAAGGATATAGCAATAAATTCTTTAGTTTTATGTCAAGAGCAATGACATTCCTTAACTCAAAGCTGTTCTTTCTTATAAGCTCAAAGACCTCCACAAATGACGGGATATTGTAGATGAAATGGTCCCATTCTTTGTTCTGCTTGGTCCTGAACGGTTTGAAGTGCTGGAAATATCCCCTTCTCAAAAAATACAACCGTGAAGATACTGTAAGTACATTTGGAAAACTGATTATAAGGCTGCCGCCTGTTTTTAATACCCTTCTGAATTCCCTGAAAAGTTTCTCATGATTTTCTAAATATTGCAGTGATTCAGCGCAGACCACAAAGTCAAAAATTTCGTCCTTATACGGGAAAAAACCATTCAGGTCAGCTTTTACAAATTGTTTTGTGTTATGAGGATTGTCATATTTATCCATATAAAAGACCTGATGCCCCGCCTTTTCAAGCGCTCCGCCAAGCTCTCCATCGCCGCAGGCTGCATCCAGCAGATATCCGCTTTTCTTGTCTTTCAGTAATTCGTATATAGCTTGATGCATGTTTTTCATCTGAAAATACCCCTCTTTGTCATGCTGGCTTGTCCAGCATCCTTCTTCAAGAGGGATTCCGAACAAGTC
>CAZHHV010000033.1:0-14846 GCA_964532335.1 uncultured Nitrospiraceae bacterium | reverse complement strand
AAAACACGTTGAGTCAGCGAGCCTTCGGTAACATTTTATTATGAGTCAACTGGGAATGAAAGATGCAGAACAATGATTATCCCAACCCGGGATTCGTTACCATAAAAACAAAGTTTACAGCACAGTTGAGGATTTGTTCAAGGGAAAAACTCAGGGGAAGCGCTAACTACATTTTTTGGGTTAATTCAGGGTATAATATGACTGTTCTTTGAGGTATAAGAGTGATGAAACTTGTCGCCATAGATATTGGCAACTCCTCAATAAATATAGGTTTTTTTATGGGAGAATCTCTGGTTATCCGGAAGATAAAGACCATTCCTTTGCTTCCTTTTTCAGGGTATGCAGGGATGATTAAGGGGTTCATGGCAAAGGAAAATATAGACAAAATGCCTGACGGCATTATAATATCTTCTGTGGTGCCGGGGCATACTGCTGCCGTTAAAAAGGCGTGCAGCGCTCTGAGCAAAAAAGAGCCTATGGTATTAACTCATAAGATGAAGACAGGTATTGATTTCCAGATAGAAGAGCCTAAAAAGTTAGGTACAGACAGGATTGCGGCTTGTGCAGGCGCGTGTGACCTGTTTGGCGCTCCTGTTGCGGTAATTGATTTTGGCACAGCGACTACGCTTAATTTTATAGGGAGCGGAAATGTGTATAAGGGCGGTGCAATCATGCCTGGTCTGGAACTTATGCGGAAATCCCTTTTCAGCGATACAGCACAATTGCCGGATGTTACGGTTTCTAAGCCTGTGTCTCCATTGGGAAAGGATACGGAAGAATGCATACGTTCCGGCATTGTATTCGGGACAGCAGGGGCAGTGGAAAGGATTATATCAGAGGTGGAAAAGATGGAAACAGAAAAGTTTAAGGTAGTTGTGACAGGAGGCAATGCTGACCTTATTGCGCCGTTTCTCATGAAGGTTGACTATATTGAACCGGCGCTTGTCTTGAAAGGGATGAAATTTATCTATAGCCTGTCTGACAGTCGATGACTCGTAGAGGAGGAATGCATAATGCATGAACTTAGAAAAGACCCTTTGATGAACAGATGGGTTGCTGTTCTGTCGGATTCTATGGCACCCGGGGAATATCATCTTCCTGAAGATGGGGCAAAAGAATCTGAGTGCGTTCTTTGTTCCGGCAGAGAAAAAGAAACCCCTCCTGAAATAACCGCAATCAGGGAAAATGGTTCGAATCCAAATGAACCGGGATGGCTGGCAAGGGTAATCCCGAGTTTTAAACCAATACTGCATGTGGAAGGCGACCTCGGCAGGCGCGGTGTCGGCATGTACGACAGGATGAACAGCATAGGCGCCAATGAAATTATCATAGAGACGCCTGAGCATAATAAAGCAGACGGTGATATTGGCTTTGAACAGATGATAAGGGTAGTTTCACTTTATAAAGAGAGGATTGCCGACCTTGAGAAAGATTTAAGGCTGAGATATATATTGATATATAAAAATTCAGGCAGGGCGGCAGGCGCTGTTTATTCTCATCCCCATTCACAGATTATCGCAACTCCGATTATCCCAAGGCGCATAAAAGAAGAACTTGACGGCGCAAAGCAGTATTATTCTTATAAGGAACGGTGCATCTTCTGCGATATAATAAGGGAAGAATTGCGGTATGGCCAGAGAGTAATCTTCGAAACGAAAAAATTCATTGCCTTTTGCCCTTACGCCCAGATTTCTTCATTTGAATTCCGTATAATTCCTAAAAGGCATTCCTGCGCGTTTCAGGAGATAAACTCAGAGGAGATAGAAGACCTTGCTTTGATGCTGTCAGCTATGATGAAAAAACTCGGTGCCATACTCAAAAATCCACCGTATAATTATGTTATACACACAGCGCCGAACATGATACCGAGGCGTAATCACTGGCATACGCTCGGAGAAGATTTTCACTGGCATATAGAGGTAATGCCAAGACTTATGAGAGTAAGCGGTTTTGAGTGGGGTTCGGGTTTCTATGTGGTAACAACATCCCCTGAGGATGCAGCTAAATATTTAAGGGAGGCGTGATATGAACGTTAAGAAGATTCTTTTTCCTACGGACTTTTCAGAGGGCTCGGATAATGCCCTGCCTTATGCGGCTGATATGGCAAAGCATTATGGCGCAAAACTTTATCTGCTTCATGTGATACAGGACATAGCTAAGGCAACGGGGTGGTACGTCCCTCATGTATCGCTGGACGAGTTGTACAGGGATATTGAGAAAAATGCGGCAAAAGAGATGGACAGGTATGGCATTGAAGAACTCAGAGTGATAAAGGACATTGAACGTATTGTTGTAAAGGGGACGCCATACGAGGAGATTTTAAAATTTGCCAGAGAGAATAAGGCGGACCTTATAGTTATAGGCACGCATGGCAGGAAAGGGCTTGACAGGGTTATCTTCGGAAGCACCGCGGAAAAGGTGGTAAGAGACGCGCCGTGTCCTGTGCTCAGCGTAAGATTGCCTGATCATGCCGATGGCTCGTAGAGAGGTCAAGAAATGAGGGTTTATTTATCCGAGAATGCATTTATAGACCTTTTATTAAGCTCTGCCGAGGTATACAAGAGAGAGAGCCTGGGCATTCTTCTGGGTTATAAACCTGAGGGCAGATTTATAATTGAACATGCATTCAGTTTTCAGACTGCAAGAAGGAAACATAAGGGAGTTACCTTCCAGCACAAGAATCATAAGAAGATAGAGCCTATATTAGAGAAATTTGACAGGCTTCAGATAATAGGCGATTTCCACTCTCATACCCAGTTCGGCGTGACAAAGGGGCTTCCTATACCAAGCGACGAAGACATCAAAGAGATGAAAGATGGACAGGTATATCTGATAATCGCTATAAATAACAATGAAAAAACCCTTAACTGGGGTGAAAACAGGGACGGCACAATATCAGGTTCTGTCGGAGAATTCTTTTTTAAGATAGCCGCATGTTTCCTTAGCGGCGCTTCAGGAATAAAAAGGGCCAGGATTCACTGCCCATTCCCGCCGGGCTTTTAAGGATACAAGATGCAGGATGCAAGATACAACCCCCCTCACTCCCCCCTTAGTAAGGGGGGAACTAAAAGGGGGTTATCGTGCATCATGTATCCTGTGATTTCTTATTATGCTCAGAACTAAGGCGCTTGTAATAGGCGGAGGACCTGCGGGTTCAACAGCAGCCCGTTTCCTTGCAAAAGAAGGAATAGACACGATCCTGCTTGAAAGGAATTTTTCTTTTGTCAAACCCTGCGGCGGCGGAATCCCTGACGCTGCCTTTGATGAATTAGGCATACCCAGAAATATTATCAAAAAAGATGTCAAGAATATAAAGTTGGTATCTCCTCTGAATAACGCTGTTGATATCAGGCTTGAGGGCGGTTTTATTGCCATAGTCAAAAGGGGTGAGTTTGATTCTCTATTGAGGAAAGACGCAAAAGTTAAAGGGGCGCAGTTAATCGAAGCCGGGTTCAGTCATTTTGAGGAGGCGGGCAAGCAGATAACTGCAAGGGTAAATATTAACGGCAAAGAAGAGCAAATAAGAACTGACTACCTTATAGCTGCTGATGGCGTGAATTCAAGGGTAAGGCTTGCGCTCGGGTTGAAGCTGCCTTCTGCTGTATATACGCTCACCACGAAGATAAAAAATGGCGATGCTGATACGTGTGAGTTCTGGTTTGGCGAATCACATGCCCGCAAATCATATTCATGGATCTTTCCTGAGGCTGAAGGTATATCAGCAGGCACCGGAAGTTCTGATCCCGGAGAGTTGAAAGGCATGCTCAAGGCATTCTTTGGAAGAAGGGGTATGGGCGCTGATTATACTGCAACAAGGATGTACAAGGTGCCATTATGGAGCGGAGAGTTATATAATAAAGATAATATACTCTTTATCGGCGATGCGGCAGGGCAGGTGATGCCGCTGACATATGAGGGTATATACTATGCGATGAAGGCTGGGGAGTTTGCAGCAATGGCAATAATAGCAGGAAAACCCTCTGATTATAAGAAGCTGTGGCGTAAGAGGTTTAACAGCAGGTTTATGATCATGAAAAAGCTTTGCGATTATTTTCTGAGGGATGACAATTCTGCCGAGAAACTTGTTTCCCTCTACAGAAGACAGGAGATTCAGGCAGCTACGATGAGGCTCTGGCTTGAAAAGTCTTCTGATGGAAGGAAGCTAATCTCTTTTGCAAACTTTTTCAGAAAAGTTTTAAATTGATACAGAAAAGATTCATATCATACTCTCTGATAATTCACCTGCTTGCAATGTCTCTTCTCTTTATAGCGCCTGTTGCTAAAGAACAAAAGGGCAAGCCATTCTTTGCGAGGCTTGTAACAGCAGAGGAGATAGGGCTGGAAGGCGGGGACACAACGCATAAAAGTCCGAAAGTCATACTGCCGCCTGTGCCGGCAAAGACCATATCCTTGCCTCGCTCCTCAAAGAAGCCTTCTATTCCCTCTGCCCCATCCACCGGTTCAAAGAGCCCGCAGAGCGCTGATAGTCAGGAGGCCCCTTCACATACAACAGCTCCGTCAGGCTCGATGAGCCAGGGGTCTGAGGATTTAAAAACTTCGCAATCAGGCATACCACCGGGCACGGGCTTGCAATTCCCCGGCAAAAGAGAAGACATAGAAATGAATGCACAAAAAAGCAAGGGTTTCTCGGTGGGACAAAGCGTTAAAGAGGAAGGAGCATTATTCGCAAAGAAGACAGAGGATCAAAAGGCGAAGAGCAGTATCACCTTTGACGTTAAGGGATTTAAATATGACGGCTATATGCTGAGGCTTAAAGATAAGATTGAAGGTATATGGCAGTATCCTTCTGATGCGGCAATGAGGGGGATTTACGGAGACCTCTATCTAAGCTTTACGATTAAAAAGAACGGGAGCTTAAGCAAGGTGGAACTCGTCAGGACATCAGGATACAGAAGCCTTGATGAAGCAGCGATGAAGGCGCTTAAAGATGCCGCGCCTTACTGGCCGCTGCCTGAGGACTGGAAAGAAGAGGAACTCACTGTCAAAGGACATTTTATGTACAGTATTTACGGGGTTTATGTGAGGTAAGAATCAAGATTTCCTCTGGTATAATTAAATCATGAGACCAAAAAAACATTTAGGACAGAATTTTCTTTATGATCCCTCCATATTGAGGCGAATCGTAGAGGCTGCAGAAATATCATCTGATGATACTGTTGTTGAGATAGGCCCGGGACACGGCAGGCTTACAGCGCTGCTTGCAGGGAAGGCAAGAAAGGTTATAGCAATAGAACTGGACAGGGAACTTTATGAGAAACTCAGGGAAGATACAACTGAATATGAAAATATTGAACTCGTATCAGGAAATGCTCTGAGATATGCTTATGAAGACCTTCCTGAATTCAAGGTAGTTGCAAACATCCCTTATTACATCACTACTCCGATAATATTCAGGCTTATTGAAAGCAGAAAAAATCTCAAATCAATGACCCTTACCATTCAGAAAGAGGTTGCGAACAGGATTGCCGCAAGGCCCGATACTAAAGATTATGGAGTGCTTTCTATAATGGTTCAGTATTATGCTGTGCCTGAATTGAAGTTTATAATTCCCAAAGGCGCGTTCAGGCCTGTGCTAAAGGTTGATTCTGCCGTCATTCATCTAAAAATCAGGAAATCGCCTCCTGTCAGCATTAAGGATGAGAAGTTTTTCTTTAGGGTTGTTAAGACTGCTTTTACACAGAGGAGAAAGACGCTTGCAAATGCTCTGAAGTCAATTATGCTCCCCCATGTTCCCCCCCTTAGCAAGGGGGGGATTAAAGAAATATTAGTCCATGCAGGGATAGATCCTCAGAGAAGGCCCGGCACTTTAAGCATTGAGGAATTTGCAAGATTGGCGGATGTGCTATGAAGCAATTTGAGATAATAGACATATCAGGCGATGTCGGGATAAGGGCTTTTGGCAAAAGCATTGAAGATGTCTTTAAAAATGCTGCCATTGGAATGTACAGCCTGATAACTGACCTTGAGGGTGTTAAAGGGGAGAAGAGCATCAGCATTTCCGTGGAGAGCAATTCCCTTGAAGGACTTCTTGTTTCATGGCTGAATGAACTTATATTTCATTTTGATGCGTATGGATTTATTGGAAAGGATATAAATATAAAAGTTGTCAGCATTCAGCCGTCAGCTTTGGTAAAGGCAGAGATATCAGGAGAGGAATTTGATGCTGAAAGGCATGAGAGAAAATTATTGCTAAAGGCAGCCACATATCATAGACTGAAGGTAGAGAAAGTAAGAGATATATGGGAAGCGGATATTATTTTTGATATCTGAATAAGCAGGGTCAGCGAGCGTTAAAGAAAGAGAAACATACGAGGTCATAACAACCCACCCTTGCTGACTCCGTTTCCCTGCGCCGATGATTTCAGGCATTATGCTGCAAATCAATTGACAAAAATCTCAGGTATGATATAAGGTAATACCAGAGGCGTATATATGAGCAAGACAAAAATTGCAATAACTCTGGATGAAAAATTTGTGGAAGAGATAGACCATCTTGTCGACAGGCATCTATTTCCAAACCGCAGCCAGGCAATTCAGGATGCTGTGGAAGAAAAACTTTCAAAAATGAAACGCACCCGTTTGGCAAAAGAATGCGTTAACCTCGACAGGGCTTTTGAAAAGGCAATGGCTGAAGAAGGATTATCTGAGGATTTGAGCCAATGGCCCGAATACTGAGGGGCGATATTAGATGGGCTGACCTGAACCCTGTGAGAGGCCGCGAACAGGCAGGCTTACGGCCAGTTTTAATTTTAAGTCATGACATTTTTAATGAGAGTTCCGGAACTGTTATTGCAGTCGCTATTACGAGCCAACCACAGCGGGCAGGCTTTCCACTTACTCTTGAATTAAAGACTGGTGATCTGCCTAAACATTCGTGGGTTAAAATAAGTCAGATCCGGACGCTTTCTGTTGAGAGGATTGGGAAAATGATTGGCAAGGCTTCTCCCGAAGAATTGGATCGGGCGATAGAAGGACTTAACGAAATAATAGGAACATAACAAACTACTTGTAAAAACTCCGTTTACCTGCGCCTCATTGTTGACGTTAGGGCAATGAAGCAGATGTACCAAAAGTGCCTGTAGTTTCTAACCTTTAAAAAATATGCCTGCTTTTCATTGCTTTTATCCTCTATGTATGAAAGAATAATTTATAAAAGAACCTTCTTGTCCGGAGGATATGAATTTTATGCTTTCTGAAAAGCTCAAAAGGATTGATGAGACAAAAATAGAAGTCCCCTCTGATTATAAGCCTGGGATGAGGGTTAAGGGGATAATTTATGTAGATGAGGTTCTTGAGAAGGCGCTTGAGTCCCAGTCTGTTGACCAGGTTGCAAATGTTGCAACACTGCCGGGCATTGTAAATGCATCTATGGCAATGCCTGACATTCATTCAGGTTACGGGTTTGCAATCGGCGGGGTTGCGGCATTTGATTTAGATGAAGGGATAGTCTCACCGGGCGGCGTGGGCTATGATATAAATTGCGGTGTGCGTCTTTTGAGAACCAATCTGATGAAAAATGACGTTACGCCGAAATTAAAAGACCTTGTCGGAATACTTTATAATGAAATCCCTTCCGGAGTCGGTTCAAAGGGCAAGATACGGCTTACGCCTGACAGCGAAAGAAGATTGATGCTGAATGGCGCCCGCTGGGCTGTGGGAGAGGGATACGGAGAGATGTCAGACCTTGAAAAGATTGAGTCTGGAGGATGCATTGACGGTGCAGACCCTGACCTCATAAGCAAAAAGGCTTATGAAAGAGGAAGGGCACAGCAGGGCACTTTGGGTTCCGGAAATCATTTCCTTGAAATCCAATATGTGGATGAGATATACGATGAAAAATCTGCCAATGCAATCGGTCTGTTTGAAGGACAGGTTACCGTGATGATACATACAGGCTCGCGCGGGTTCGGGCATCAGGTATGCACTGACTTCCTTGAAGTGATGGAGAGGGCTGTCAGCAAATATCATATTGAACTTCCAGACAGGGAACTTGCCTGCGCTCCGTATAACAGTCCTGAGGCGCAGGATTATCTTTCTGCGATGAGGGCTGCTGCAAATTATGCGTGGGCGAACAGGCAGTGCATAATGCACTGGACAAGAGAGGCGTTTATGAATTTTTTCAGTACAACACCAAGAGAATTAGGGATGAGCCTGATATATGATGTTGCGCATAATATCGCAAAGGTTGAAGAACATATTGTAAATGGCAGGAAGAAAAAACTGATAGTCCATAGAAAGGGCAGCACGCGGGCATTCCCGCCGGGCCATCCGGATTTGCCTGATGCATATAAACAAATAGGCCAGCCTGTTTTGATACCCGGTGATATGGGAAGGGCATCGTTTGTACTTATAGGGACAGAAAAGGCGATGAGCGAAACATTTGGTTCTACCTGCCACGGCGCAGGAAGGATGATGTCAAGACATCAGGCTATAAAGAAGGCAAAAGGCCGGGCTATATGGCGTGAGATGGAAGACAAAGGCATAATAGTCCGCTCTGCAGGAAGAGAGACGCTTGCCGAAGAAATGTCAGAGGCGTATAAAGATGTCTCGGCTGTGGTTGATGTTGTGCATAAGGCAGGCATATCAAAAAAGGTTGCGAGATTAAGACCCCTCGGTGTTATTAAAGGATAAAAATCTGTTATAATTCTGCAATGGAAAAAGTTCTCTCTATTGTCCCTCTCGGCGGTGTTGAGGAGATAGGCCTCAACATGACCGCAATAGGATACGGAGACGACCTGATTATCATAGACGCAGGTCTGATGTTTCCTGAAGAGGACATGCTCGGTGTTGATTTTGTCATTCCTGATTTTTCTTACCTCATCGAAAACAAGGATAAAATAAAAGGCGTTGTGCTTACCCACGGGCATGAAGACCACACAGGCGCGCTGCCCTTTCTTTTAAAAGAGATTAATGTTCCTATCTACGGCACTCCGCTTACACTCGGGCTTGTTAAAGAAAAACTGAGAGAACATTCTCTTGAAAATGCCACACTTATCTCTGTCAAGCCGAGGGATGTGGTGAACCTCGGAGTTTTTTCAATAGAGTTTGTGCGCGTGACCCACAGCATTGTTGACGGTGTGGGCTTGGGAATAGATACGCCTCTTGGAAAGGTTGTGCATACAGGAGATTTCAAGCTGGACCCCACGCCTGTTGACGGGCAGTTAATGGACTTCCACAAGTTTTCCGAATACGGGGAGAAAGGCACCCTCGTGCTGCTTTCCGACAGCACGAATGCTGAAAAAGGCGGATATACATTTTCCGAGAAGGAAGTAAGGCGCGCATTTGAGGATATCTTCTCAGCATCTCAGGGAAGAATAATCATTGCTACTTTTGCCTCGAACATACACAGGATTCAGCAGGCGATTGACGTTGCAGTAAAGTTTGGCAGAAAAGTAATTCTCTGCGGCAGGAGTATTGTCTCAAATGCGCAGATTGCCCTTGACCTTGGCTATCTCCAGATACCGAGAGAGACATGGCTCAGGCTCGAGGATTTAAAAAAGCTTGAAGACAGAGAGGTAGTGATTATAACAACTGGCAGTCAGGGCGAACCGATGAGCGTGCTTTCAAGGATAGCTACCGATGAGCATAAAAATATAAAAGCCAAGCATGGAGATACAGTAATACTTTCAGCAAAGATGATTCCCGGAAATGAGCGCTCCATAGGAAGGATTATAAACCATCTCTTCAAGAGAGGCGCAAATGTCATTTATGAAAAGGTTTCAGAGATACACGTCTCAGGGCATGCATCAAAGGAAGAACTTAAACTCATGCTTAATATGGTGAAACCAAAATACTTCATGCCCGTTCACGGCGAGTACAGGCACCTTGTATATCATTCAAATCTGGCTGAAAAGGTGGGTATCCCTAAAGAAAATATATTTATTCTTGAAAACGGAGACGTACTTGAGATTGCGGATACAGGTGCTGCCAAAAACGGCAGGGTGAATTCAGGAAGGATATTCATTGACGGCAAGGGAGTTGGAGATGTCGAAGACATGGTTCTTCGCGACAGGAGAAGGCTTGGATATGACGGCATTGTACTTGTGATAATTGCAGTTGAGAAACTCACAGGCAGGGTTGTCTCCGGGCCGGATATAATCACAAGAGGCTTTGTCTTTGAAGATACGGTTCCTGATCTCATTAATAATATCGGGAGTCTTGTTTCAGAGACGCTGAAGGTATTGGACAAGGAGATAATGTTAGACCCGTCTCTGGTTAAGGCCAAGATACGAAGCGTGTTGAAGAAGTATCTCAGAAATACTATGGAGAAAAGCCCCATGATAGTTCCGATAATATTTGAAATATGAAAAGTTAAATCAAGAATCTGTTATAATTACACACAATGTTAGAGGCGATAATTCTTGGAATTGTTCAGGGACTCACGGAATTCCTGCCTGTAAGCAGCACAGCGCACCTGATATTATTCCCATGGTTCTTCGGATGGAAAGGCGATATTGATTCGCTTACGTTTGATGTAGCCCTTCATGCAGGGACACTGTTAGCACTTATAGCCTGTTTCTGGAAAGACTGGGTTGAGATACTTCTCAATAACAGGAAACTGCTTGCGTTTCTTGTTGTGGCAACTCTGCCCGCCGGCATAGCGGGAATTCTGCTTAAAGATGCAGTAGAAACAACGCTTAGAAGCCCTTTGATTATAGTCTTCACTCTTGTATTGTTCGGGATTGTTATGCTGATTTCTGAGAGATGGAAAAGAGGAAGGGAAATCAAAGATATGGCATTCTCTGATGCGATAATAATAGGAACTGCCCAGGCGGTAGCCCTTATCCCCGGGGTTTCCCGCTCGGGGATTACGATATCAGCAGGTCTTTTCAGGGGACTTGGGAGAGAGGCATCAGCGCGCTTTTCGTTCATTCTCTCAACGCCTGTTATCTTTGGCGCAACACTTCTTGAGGGCAGGAAATTAATATCTAATGCAGGAGGCTATGACCTTAACCTCTTCATGGCAGGGGTTGTTACTTCTGCTGTAACAGGCTATATTGCAATAAAATTTCTCCTGTATTTTTTAAAGAAGCATCCTCTGAATATTTTTGTGTATTATAGATTTGTGCTCGCATTAATAATTATTGTCGCAGACTCGTAGAGGGGGAATATGGCTGAAAGGATAAAAAGGGTTAAAGACGAGGTCATTGGCATCGTCTCAATTTTAGGCGGTATTTACATCGGACTGAGCCTTGTGACCCACAAGCGATGGGACCCTTCTCTTTTCACGTTTACCAACTCTTCTTCAAAGAACTACGGCGGCATAGTAGGAGCTTATTTATCAGATGCTTTGCTGATGATTATAGGCATATCAGCCTTTGCAATACCGCTGTTTATACTTGTATATGGCGTTAAGAGGCTGCTAAGGAAAGAAGGCCACAGGATACATTTGATAGGCGCACTGCTTTTTGTCCTGTCTTCTTCCATACTTTTGTCCCTGATGTCAGCAACCTTTAATCTTAAGGTTGAGAGTAATCCCGGAGGCATAACAGGCCTGTTCATCTCGGATTTTACAAGAAATCTTTTATCAATACCCGGAGCGTATATCTTTTCTCTGGCTCTATTCCTGTCTTCCATCGTGCTTCTCAGCCCAGTATCATTGGTATCGCTTGTATTGAGAGGCAGGAAGAATGAGGCAATTGAAGAAGAACAGGTATCTGAGCCGCTGATTGAAGAGAACATTGTTCAAGATGAATCTTATCTAACAGGTTCTATGCAGCAGCCGATGCCTTTGTTTAGGCATGAAGCTGTAAAGCCGGGCAAGAGAGGAGACTATACGTTGCCTTCTTTAGAACTGCTTAATGTGTACGACTCAGGGATAAGGCCGTCAAAGGATGAACTTCTGACAAGCTCTTCTCTGCTTGTGCAAAAACTCTCTGATTTTGATGTAGATGGAAAGATAACACAGGTGCAGGCAGGGCCTATTGTGACAATGTATGAGTTTGAACCTGCGCCAGGAGTGAAGATAAACAGGGTTGTTTCACTGTCAGATGACCTTGCGCTTGCGCTCAAGGCTCAGGGAGTAAGGGTGTCTCCTATTTCCGGCAAGTCAGCCATAGGGATTGAAGTTCCGAACAGGCTGCGCGAGACAGTATCCCTGAGGGAAATTGTATCTTCGGACAGCTTTATGAAAAACCACTCAAGACTCACTCTGGCGCTGGGGAAAGACATATTTGGCAATCCGGTAGTTTCTGATCTTGCTAAGATGCCGCATCTTCTTGTTGCAGGAGCCACAGGTTCGGGAAAGAGCGTATCAATAAACTCTATGGTGATGAGTATTCTTTACAAGGCGTCACCTAAAGAAGTTAAGATGCTGATGATAGACCCTAAACTTCTTGAACTTTCCGCTTACGAAGGGATTCCGCATCTTATCTCGCCTGTCATAACAAATCCGAAAGAGGCGGCAGAGGCGCTGCGTAAGATGGTTTTTGAGATGGAGAATAGATACAGGCTGCTTGCTCAAAAAAGCGCGAAGAACATAGAGAACTACAATAAAGTGGTTTCAGAGGAGGAACAGCTGCCTTATATCGTTATCTTTATAGATGAGCTTGCAGACCTGATGTTCGCCTCTGCAAATGAAGTTGAGGATGCCATAGCAAGGCTTGCGCAGATGGCGCGCGCCTCAGGCATACATCTGGTTCTTGCAACACAGAGGCCGTCGGTTGATGTTATCACAGGCGTAATTAAGGCTAATTTTCCGGCAAGGATCTCGTTCCAAGTGACCACGAGGATAGATTCAAGGACGATACTGGATGCGCAGGGCGCTGAACAGCTTCTTGGCAAGGGCGATATGCTCTTCATGCTTCCGGGGACAAAGATAATACGCATACACGGCGCACTCATAACAGAAGATGAGATAAAATCCGTTACGGATTTTATCAGAGCACAGGGAGTCCCGGATTATTCCATATTTGAAAATATACAGATAGAAGAACCGGCAGATAACGAGTTCTCTGCCGAGAGGGATGAGATGTATCATAAGGCAGTGGAACATGCAGAGTCTGTGGGCGAAGTGTCCATATCGTCAATCCAGAGGCGATTTAAGATAGGTTATAACAGGGCTGCCCGCATTATGGAACTGATGGAGGAAGACGGGCTTGTGGGCATGCCGAAAGGCGCAGGCAAACCCAGAGATTTTCTGAGGAGAAGAAGATGATTAAAAGACAGTCGTCAGAGCAGCAGAGCAGCCCCGATTTAATCGGGGCGCTACTGCGCTACTGCGCTACTGCTCTTATCTCACTATTCACTGTTCACTGTTCACTGTTCACTGCTTTTGCTGATGATGAGGTTGCAAGGATTCAGGAGGCTTACAGGAATATAAGCGATATGAAAGCCGGCTTTGTCCAGAAAAATTACATGAAAGACCTCGGCAGAACAGACACATACAGAGGCGTTCTTTTTATAAAGCGGCCTTCAAAGATGAGATGGGAATACAAGGGTGACAAGCCGCAGGAGATTATAATAAATAACGATAAAATTCTGATATATAAAAAGGCGGAGAAACAGGCGTTCAAAAGCGCTTTCAGCAGGCAGACCTACGGTCAGGCTCCTGTGGCCCTTCTGAGCGGTTTCGGAAACGTAAGGGAGGAATTCAACATAACCAAAAAAAATAAAAAACTGATTCTTGTCCCTAAAAATCCTATGGGCAATATTGTTTCCGTGGAAATAGAAACATCTGATGATGACTTTCCTATAAAATCTTTTATAATAAATGACATGCGTTCAAACAGGATTGAGATACAGCTTAAAAATATTGAGATAAACACAGGCATTAAAGATGCGGCCTTTGATTTTTCTTTGCCTGAAGGGGTAAACATCTATGAGCATAATTTTTAAGGCTCTCAAAAAAGCTGAAGAAGAGACAAGGGGCGGGAGAGAGACAGTTAAAACGCCTCAGGCTTATCGCTTCAGGAGTAAAAAAGCGTTGGGTGTAATTATTCTCGGTATTGCTGTAATTGCGGTGTCGTCTTTTGCAGGCATTTATCTGGCTAAAAACAAAACACTCTCAAAGCTTTTTATGAAGTCTTCAAATAAGGCTGTAGAGCTTCAGCCCAGCCAGGCGCCTGTCAGCCCTAAGCCTGTAGTTATTCCCAAGCCTCAAACACCCGCTCCTGTTTCTGAAGGCACGGATACAGTGAAACTTCATGAAGATGCGATAAAGCATATCAGAGATAAAAAATATTCTGATGCAGAAAGCATTCTCAGAAAGGCAATTCTTGCAAAGCCTGATGATGCAATGATGCACAATCACCTCGGACTTGCATTAAAGAATCAGGGCAAATACAAAGAGGCATTAACGTCTTATGAAAAGGCCCTTAAGCTTAAGCCTGATTATTACGAGGCTATGAATAATTTAGCTGTGACTTATGAGATGCTTGGAGATAAAAAGAAGGCAAAGCTTTTCTATAAAAAGGCGCTTTCTCTAAAGCCCTCATATGCCGAGGCCCATTTGAATTATGCCATGCTGCTTGAGGCTGAAGGGGATAACCTGGCCGCAGAAAGCTGCTATCATACTTTTCTTAATCTTTCGTCTGACGAAGCCCTGAAAAGCAAAGTCAAAGAGCGGCTTAAGGGGATTAAAAAGTAAGTCAGGCTGCGTCTCTGCTGAAATTGCGAAGAAATTTGCGGACGAATTCGGCTCAGGAGACTGGGCGTATCTGACAGGGATGTGGCATATTCAAAAGAAGTTTTTTGGCACTAATGCCGCTTAAACCAATCCTGTCTATTGGCAAATTTCGGTTTTTGGACTCATTATTGACACGAATTGCGGAATATGACATAGTAGCTACAAATATAGCCACATGGAGGAATACAATGAAATTCGC
>CAZHHV010000032.1:0-15017 GCA_964532335.1 uncultured Nitrospiraceae bacterium | reverse complement strand
CGGAGCGACAGTGCCAAGCGCTGCTGTAGAGCCGGCGGCTATTGACTGCCGGGCAATTGGCGCGGTAAGATTATACGCAGTATACGATGCATATTCACCGCTGTTTGGTAAAATAATATCTGTCGGATGCCTGAGCCACGGTGAAGGACTGTCTAAATCACCTGCACCAGGGCCATGGTAGTTTCCATGACACTCCGCGCAGAGCCCGCTTATAGTGTTGCTGGGATTAGTATTTATTGTGCTTTCTGTGCCTGTGTTTATAGCGCCCCAGTATTCATTGTGGTCTGTATCGGCAGTTGTTGCCTGCCAGTCTGTGTCTTCAGCGCCTTTGGTATTCAAAAGGAACCTGTAGCTATTGCCAACTGTTGTCCCCTGGGTGGCAGTAGTAAAATCAGCGCCAAATTTAAGCATAGCATCTGCTGTATGGTGCGCGCCTTTCATAGACAGATTGACGCCAGCTACAGCACGGTCGCCATGGCAGCCATATTGACCTGCGCATGTAAAATTTGCATTGGTAATACCGGTTGCATTCTCATCGCCAGGCGGTGTGCTTAGAGCATCCGACACACCGGTATCCAGCACATTGTGACCAACGTTCGTAGTTGTAGCGCCTGTGGCCAATGGCGTCTTTCCCCCTGTTATCCAGGCAAAATTGCCTCCTGCCAAATCAACAGCATTAGTATGCCTTATCTGGGGAATGTTAGTGAGAATGTTAAGAGCTGTAGTCTGTGCATGACAGCCCCAGCATGTAGTAACAGTCCCCCCACCCATACTCAATAGAAAATCTTGAGGGCCAGCTGCGTTAACGGCCGCGCCGCCTTGTGAATTGTGCATGGTATGGCAGTTTACGCAATTTCCGGTAACACGCGCCTCGCTTCCTGATAGGAGCGCAAAAATTAGTATAGCTGCGAGGAGGAGGACCATGAGGTTTCTTGTCTTCAGGTCTGGGACAGTCCCGAATCTACGGCTTCGCCCGTAATTCTGGGACAGTCCCATATTTGTCTTTATCAGCATTTTAAAATGCTCCTTAGCTCACTCCGTGAGAATTCAAAATTTAAAGAAGTGTCAGTGATTAGTGTCTGTGTCAGTAAAAAACTGACACTGTTAACTGACACTGTCACTGTAATTTTGAATCTTGCATCCTGTATCTTGTATCCTCTCTTTATAAATAATCTTTACATTATCGGTCAGGTCTGGGACAGTCCCATGTTAATCACAATACAGTCCTGCAATAAATATGCCATATATTAGAACAAGATTCAATATTCAACATTCAACATTCAATTATCTTTTATCTTTCATGACATTGTATGCAAAGCTGGCGCTTTCTGTCGTGAGTCATCATAAAGTCGGCCTTTGCGCTATGCATGCTGTGGCACGACAGACATGTCAGCTGCTGACCATTGCGCGGGTCTAAAATCCCCTCTCCGAGGGGATGGCTGATTTTATGCTGCGCCTCGTGGCATCTTCCACACATCAAAATTTTCTCCGCCCTGAAATAATACTGCCGGCTGGAATGCATCGGCATATGACATTCAAAACACTTTCGGTCCTTAATGGGCGCGCACTTAATCGTTTTTAAAGCCTTCTCCATAGACAGCATATTTTTCTCTGTGCTTTCATGGCAGGCGATACAAAGCTTGGATTCATTTACCGTCAGCCCTTTTTTCTTCGACGCATGATAGTTATGACATATTGTACAGGCATTTTTTGAAGCGCCTTTATGCACATCATTGTCTTTGAATTTCGCGGAATCCTTTTGATGGCAGCTAAAACATAATTTTTCACCCTCGATCTTAGTGGTTATTTTCCTGTTCGCGACAATGGGGTTGTGGCATTGCTCGCAATTTTTATTTAAGAAAGCAGAATGTCCGTATGGACCGAGCAGTCCCTTAGTGTTTGAGCTGTGCCCGGTATGGCATGAGGAGCAATCCAAATCTTTCGTAGCGAATGAGATGGATACCCCGCTGGACTTGCACCGCGGCGCATGGCAGCTCTTGCACACCTTGCCTGGAGCGGCAATCATCTGGTTTTCCTCAGAGGATCCGTGCGGATTATGGCATGAGGCGCATTCACCCTTTTTAAAAGGCGCATGCACATCGGGTTTATTAAGCTGCTCTTTCATTTTTTCATGGCAGCCCCAGCAGAGGGTCTTCTCCGGCTGGACCAGGAGATGCCTGTTGCCGCTGCTATGGGCATAGTGACAGTCAGTGCATACACCTCTCTTGAGAGCAGTATGTACATTGGCTTTTTTGAGGAGATTTCTGATATCTTCATGGCAGCTCAGGCATACGCCGTTTATGTCATCTCTTATCAGCCCCTTATTGTTACTTACATGCATGTCATGGCAGGAGCCGCATTTGCCCTGTTTAAAGGGGAAATGCACGTTCTTTTGCAATAGACCTTCCTTCAGCTTGGGATGGCACTTGAAACAAGCATCGGCGAGATTGCCCTTGACCGCAGCCTGAGTTCCGGAAACAGCCCACGCAAAGCCCAGCAAAAGAACGCAAAGGGCATACAGCGCAGAGCATAAAAACTGACTCCTAACTCTTTTATTCATGGCTCCTAACTCCTAACTCTTATAAGCGTTGTGCGTTATAGCGTTATAGCGTTTAAAACTCCTAACTCTTTTATTATACATGGCAAGCCTTACAATCCTTCCTGGCAAACGGATCATGCGTTACTTTTTTGAGCAAGCCGGGTTTCTCCGTTACATGAGGCACATGGCAAGCCGCGCAACGGCTAATTTGTGCAATCGGCTCGCCGTGGTCCTTCAGAAGCCTTTCGGTATCAGCCGAGTGGCACTTAATACAGAGCAACGGGTCGTTTTCAGCAAGCAAAACCTTATTCCGAGAATAATGTGAGGTATGGCAGCTCAGGCAGTCGCCTTTTTCCATATCAATATGCCCCTTTCTCGCCATAGTAGTGACAATTTTCTCGTGGCATGTAAGGCATAATTCCTTGGGACTGTTAAGGAGCAGTTTAGCGAGTTTTGTTACGTGGGGGCTGTGACATGCAGTGCATTTCCCGTTTTCAGCAGGCGCATGCCTGTTGCTGCTGGTCTTAATTTTATTTTCCAGGTCCTTATGACACTTAAAGCACAGTTCGGTCATTGGTGAAACCGTAACGCCGGCATAATCACTCGCGTGAGGATCATGACAGGCCTCACAGTCCTTGTCCCTGAAAGGCAGATGAACACCCTTCGCATCGATTTCAAGAAACATGTTTTTATGGCAGGAGATACAAAGCTGAACAGGTGAATTTCTTAATATACCCTTGTAACTTGAGGAATGCGGCGCATGGCAGGAAGAGCATTCCCGGTTGCTGACAGGGGTATGGACATATGTCTTGAGGAATTTATTTTTCTCCTTTTTATGACAGGAATAACACAGATTGTTCAGGGCGGTTTTCGTCATTTTCGGGTTATTGCTGCCATGGGCATCGTGGCACCCGGCACACTCCGCCTTTGCAAAAGGCTCATGTGTATACTTCTCCTTTAAGTCCTTTTCCATATTGGAATGGCATGTAAGGCATATCCGGCTCTTGGACGCCTTCAGGTAGTACTGGTTCTCAGAGGCATGCGGATTATGGCATGCGGCGCACCCCTGAGCCTTAATCGGCGCATGCAGGCTGCTCATCTTTAAAAGAGCCTCTTTGTTTTTATGGCAGCTTATGCACAAATAGTTTTTGTCCAGGAGCGTAACTTTCGGGAAATCCGTTGCATGGGGGCTGTGGCAACTCTGGCATTTCCCTTCGTCAAGCGGACGGTGCCGGTAAGCTGTCTTGAAACCCTGCTCCTCTTTCTTATGGCATGTATAGCATAATTTACCGTCCGGCGCGAGGACGCCAAAGGGTTTTGGATCCGTGGTCTTGTTATGACAGGATTCGCACGAGCTTAATGGCATATGGACCGACTCCCTGAGCAATTTATTATTTGTTGAGCTGTGCGGCGTATGACAGCCGGTGCACTTGCTGTTCTGCACAGGATAATCCTGGTGAGCTTTTCTAAAATTTCCATCACTGAAATTATGGCATGTCTTGCAGAGGTCTATTTCATCTTTGATGAGATTATACTTATATTGCGAACCATGGGCCGCATGGCAGGTAAGACATCCGTCGGCAAGCGGTTTGTGTTTTTTGGTCCGTGTAAAGATGGTCTGAGCGTGACAGGTATAGCACAGGTCATTTCCTGTTTTCTTCTGCAGAAATTTATTGTCTGAGGCATGCGGGCTATGGCATGGCAGGCATTTGCCCTGCTTTAAAGCGGTATGCACATTTGCCGTCTTTTCCATTTTTGCAGACATCTGTGAGTGGCAGAGATAACAGAGCTTTTTCTCCTCTCTTTCTTTTAAGGATTTGACGGCAAGCTTTCCATGGCGTAAATGGCAGGCCTCGCACTCGCTCTTGCTGAAAGGAGCATGGACGTACTTCTTCTGGAATTCGGCCTGCTTTCCCTTGTGACATTCCATACAAGGCTTGCGCGCAAAACCGCCCTTCCTTACAGCAGGCCCTTCGGTAACACATGTGGAGAGGAAACCGAATAGAAGAAACAGGAAGGCGATCTTGATAAAACTCTTTCCGCTGCCGATTGTCTTGCTCATTCCATGAAATGCCATGTTCTTAATTTTCCATATTAGCTTTAGTTATGTCAAGCCGTATTTACTCCCTGATTTACTCCCTGAATCTCTGTTCAAATGATTTTATGGCATCATGGTAAACCTTTATTTCCGCATCTGCTTTCAGTTGATCCACATATTTGTCAAAAAGCTCTTTGAATTTCGTATTGAAGCAGGCCTTATTAACGGCATCCTTTACTTCACTGAATTTCTCCACCTCATCCCCGGTCCGCTCTACGAGCCGGATGAGCATATACCGGGACTCGGTTTCCAATACCGGACTTATTTCTCCGGGTTTGAGCGTTTCCGCGATTTCACGCGCAGGCTCAGGCAGCTCATTTTTTGTAAGCCACCCGGTAGTATCTCCACTGCCCGGCTCTGTTGACTTATTCTTCGCCATCCAGGCAAAATCAGCGCCATTTCGCAAGCTGTTCAATACGGCATTGGCGTCCTCTACGGTCTTAAGGATTATCTCCTGGATTCTGTATTTACGGGGCTTTAGAAAATCTTTCTGGTGGCTCGTATAGTAGTCATTCAAGAGCTTATCTGAAATTTCGATTTTGGGCATTATGATTCTCTTGATAAACATATTCTTCACCAACTGGTCCCTGTAATCATTTATCATCTCTTTCACAACAGGGTCTGTCTCGTAATGGCGCCTGAGCGCCTCATGATCCACCAGCTTGTAATTAATCCATCTGTCAATGATACGCTCTTTTATTTTCTCAATGTCAGGCGATTGCTTCTCTTTAACGGCTTCAGCTGCAAAATCACCCATTGTCATGGTCGAATCGTATAACTCAACCAGCGGCCTTTTATCATTCCGCAACTTCTCTATTTCTTCTTTAGTTCCATCCAGCTTGACAGCCGCAAGGAGTTCGCTATGAATCTTTAATGGCGACTGTTCCCGAAGGAGCTTCAAATACTCATCACTGCGCTCTTTTTCTTTTGCCTTTCTGACCTTCTTTTTTATACCCTCCCGGATTTTCTCAAGCTCCTCGTCGGGAGCCTCCTTATAGTTCTTCTTATAGTAGCTCCTGATATCCTCTTCGGTCACAGAAACCTTGTTCACAATTTCTTCTTTATGAAGCTTGACCTCTGATTCCCTGAGAATAAAGGCCTTCAGGTCCTGCTGTATTTCAGGAAGCTGATCCAGTTCCATACGGTGGGCCTCCTGCATAAGGAGCCTGTCGTCAATAAGTTTCTGCAGGTACTCAAGTATGTTTATCGTCTTGGTGGATGAGAGCTTTTCCCTGCGGTGGGCTATATTCAACGAGTAGGTCAAATCTCCTTCGGTAATACTCTCGCCGTTCACAACTGCAAACACTTTTTCCTTTTTTCCGGATGTTGCGCAACCAGCCAAAACAGTGAACAGTGAACAGTGAACAGTGAACAGCAAGAAAGTAACGAGTAACGAGTGACGAGTGACGACTTTTTTTAGACTATTGACTATTGACTGCTTTAAAACCATTTAGCTCTCTCCATTTTTTTTATCAATGTTGAAATCACTCTGGAAGCGACTTCGTCAACAGTCCTCAGCTTCCCCCAATCAAAGATGAATATGCCGTCATCGCCGTTCATTTGACAGCTATCATACCATAGAATCCTTTTTTTATGCGCATCTATAAGCCTGATACTGATTACAACCTCCGGAGGAGACATAGTATCCAGTTGAGCCGAATAACCTTCCACAGTGCCTACCAGAAACCCGTCTACATCCAAAGATTTTGAAAGTTCATCAATACTCCGGTAATCCAGCTCCCCCTTACGCCTGACACTCAAGTTAACCACAGACTTCCTGATATCGCCGTATTCCACCGGCACGAACCTCCGGTGCTTAAACAGCTCCGCCAGAGCCATATAGGTAGCTATCATGCCGGCATCTTTGGCTTTGCCTTTGTTTTGAAAGGGCATCACCGCAATCCTGTAAGTAGATTCCACCTCTTTGCGCGGCAGCTCGGCATTAAATGAGTCCAGCAATCTATCGGCAACTTTGGGAATCAGCTTACCAACGGACCCTATCTTTCCCATTCCCAGGATGGTTATGAAATCCTCTCCTGAAGCAGAGGCATGATTTGCCCATAAAATCTGTCCGCTCGATGAATCTATTAGACGGGCCGAGAGCCCGACTATCGGATTTTCTGCAGCTGAAAATGAATTGACCGACCCTGTTAAAATAGCCTTCACATTCAGTTCGCTCTCTATCTTCCGGGCCACATCCTTCGAAATATAACCGCTGTATCTGATCCTCTCTTTAAGCAAGAACCTGTTCAAGCTCTCATCATCCAGTATTTCCAATCCCTTGTTTTCCAAACGGTTCCTTAACACAGGAATAACCTGTTTCAGGACGTCCTTATCATCACTGAAATTCTCGAAAGGGAAAAGGGCTATCTTGACATTGGGCTCTTTTATTTCTGACCGGGACAGTTGCGCTGCGCAGCCGGCGCTTGCATAGATGATCAAGATAGAGAATGCAAAAGATAAAAGGCTGTAACCCCCGCACTTTTGAAAAGCGCTGGGGTAAATTCTTTCTCTTCTCAGCATCGACAGGATCAAATCTTGGTTAAGGTGCGGAGAGTTTCCCTTACCACTTTCAGTACGCTCTCGCTCATAGTGTCCGACCTGGCGCCAAAATGCCTGGCCATAAAGCCGGCGCCTCCGCTTGTCCTGGTAGCCGACCAGACAATGCTGCCCGAATTTGTGTCTGCCATCATGAGCGTAATGCTTATTTCAGGGGCTGAAATGTTCCCGACCCTGACCTCTCCAAACCTCCCCACAGAACCAAGAATAACAGCCTGAACCTTGAGAGAGTTGCCTAAGGTCTTTATCTGCTCCCCGGTCAAAGAGGATATAGATTTGGAGCCCATCTTATCAATTGCGGCTATCACTTCCCCCGGGACTACCACATCGACAAGCCCGGAAGCCAGCAGTTCACTTATAACCGCCTGCCTCACAATTTCGCCGGCATACCTCTCGTTGGTTAAATTATCCAGAGGCAATACCGCCACCCTTTTCACAGATCCGAAATCCATATCCTGGCTGATATGATATGTGGAAACATTGCCGCGACATCCTAAACTTAGGACCGCCATGCAAAGTATACCGGCACAAAGGCCCTTCTTCAGCAAGCTCACATTCCTCTCCTCGTCATCTTTATTTTTGGTTTGAATCTTATTCTCATCGTTTCAAAAGGACCGCCTTTAGAATAACGTATCAACAGTCTCTTTTACCACCTTCTTTGCAGCCTCGCTCAGCGACATGCCTTCCGTTCCAAAATGCCTGGTCCAGAAGCTGGCACCGCCTGATGTGTGCCATACAGACCAGACAATACTGCCGGAGCTCGCATCGAGCAGCACCAACTGAATAGATACCTCAGGATAGGAGACGGATATCCCTGCGCTTATTCTAAAGGAATCTACCGAGCCCATGAGCACAGCCTCTACTCCCAGCGTTTTCTGCAAATTCTGCGCCTCTTTAAGAGGCAGCGCTCCGAGGGATTTCACTTTTAAATCCGTTAAACTCTTCGTCACCTCACCGGGCTCAATTACATCTATCCCTCTTAAAAGGATTTCAGCAATTACCATCCTTCTTATCCTTTCACCGGCATAGTTGTCGGATGTGTAGTTTTCAAGGGGGAGGATTGCTACTCTCTTGACGCTGCTGATGGCGAAATCTCGTCGCATGTAATGTTTCGGCGACCCTGCGCATCCGTGGGAAAAAAAGAGGAGACAGCAGAGGGTGAATAAAATAAGACCGGCAGAGAGAGCGGTTTGCTTTTTATTTTCGTCTTTATTAATCATATGCTTAAATTGCTAAACAACCTATTATAAATTATAATTACCAGAATCTGCAATTTAAATTTAGTCCAAAATTATAGCTTTGGGTCTTTTTAACAGTCTCATTTAATCTATAGCCGTATGCCAGCTGAAGGTCCATGAACTTCGTTATCTGCCATATCGCATTAGCATTGAATGTATCGCTGGTCATACCGGGTTGAGAGTTAATGTGCTGATAACTTGCATTCAGTTTAATTGCCGGCAGAAGGCGCCAGTCTGCCGTCAGCCCCTTAGACGTGGTGGCATTGCCGTCAATATCTAAAATCCTGAAAGTCCCGGAAACATTGACAAACCGGCCGGGCCTGTAGGTAATAACCGTTACGCCTTCCTGAGTGTTTGCTGTCTTGCTCCCGGTCGAGGTGTTGGAAAAACCGTAAGTAAGAGTTCCGAACAGTTTTGGAGTCAGGGTGGTAGAAAGCGAGCCCCTGATATACCTTGTGGATGATTGAGTATTGGTCGTATGCGCCGTTGATTGTTCAAATCCTATATCGGTAATCATATTGACATCCCTGTATAACCTTGACCCTACATTCAGCAGAGCCGAATTATTTGTAGATTGCTTAACGCCGAAGTCGAAGCTATCGTTCCTGATGAACGAGAGGTTTGCATTGAGGGTCGGCAATGGAGCAGAGCTGAAAGTTAGCGAATAAAAGTTTGAGGCTCTGTCTGTCTCTTTCCTGTCGTCGTAGGACACACTCTTCTGTGCCCGTGCAGTTGTAGAGAGCAGCCTGTGGGTTATCCAGGTGGAGGCAATGCCATAGGTTTTTGTTATGGAGCTCCTCATAGCGGTCTTCTGGTTTTCTGCGGATTTGGTGAATATATCGCCTCCAAACGCGCCGATAGAATCCCAGGGTGAAATTGGATTGGTGTCCGCTCTGTTCACATTGTAGGTGAGGGAGAAATTCAGTTTTGACAGCGGTTTCACATTCACGACAAAATTCACTCCCTGGTTGAATGATGTGAACACATCGGTAATTTTTCCCGTCTCCGGAACAACATCAGTGCCGTAGGCCTCTATCTCCGTGACTTCAACATTGCTGCCGCCTACCTGAGGAACAGTGTTTAAATTTACTGCCTTAAAGTAAGAGGCTGAAGTAGCAGGAAAGACTATTTCATATCTATATGCGTTGTTAATGCTATCATAAGTTGGACTAACAGTAGTTTCAGTTATATAATTCCAATTTAGATTATTGTTACTCCAGTAAACCCTCCACGTAATGGCCTGAGCTAAACCATCATTTTTATAGTAGATATAAAGCCTATCTACTGTTTTATATGCCAGGTATATGCCTATATTCTGATATGTAGTGTCGAGTGTTATGCCTGTGGCGTCGGTCTTAAAGTTTTTATTGATTAAAAGTCCTTGGGGATTTAATGCGCCATCATCAGGTGTCGTATCATTGATATACAGCCCTTCCAGATAGGGTGTTCGCTCAAACAGCACACTGCCTGTTTTGGACACAAACCGCTGGTACTTGTTCCTCCCATAATTTCCCTGATAGAGGGCAGATGCCGTATATCTGCCCTCTTTGAAAGATTTCGTATACCCGAGGTTGTACATTCCGGAAAAATTGTCGCTTACCGATTTGAATGTCAAACTCAACGGCGTATCGGTTGTTGTGCGAGTGTAGTAAAGGTTGTATGACAGGTCCAGATCCTTATGCGGGAATTTATATCCGCTGCTTCCCGAATACTTGGTATTGGTGGAGTCAATCTTGCGCGGCGAGGCATAGTCATTATTCCTTTGCCTGTCGAACTGCAGCAGGAGCGAAGGGAATTCATAGGGAGTGATATTCAACCGGGAATAATAATAATCAGTGGTCTTCCTGCCTTCATCCCTCAAGCGCGCAGTGGACCATTGCTCCTGCAGGCGATAACCTGCGTCGAAATTGTACATGGGGTTGCGCAGAAAGAAGTCTATTGACGGCTCAACGGTCCTCTGATAAACATACGTCATTTTGCCCAGCGAGTCGGTAGAATGGGAATCCGTAAGAGTGGTCCTTAAATACAATTTATAGGAGAGAAGGGGCGTAACCGATTTATCAAAGTTAAAATAGAAATTCCTGTTGAAGATATCTAAGTCCGATGTCTTCTTGCCGTCTTCGAATTGCTGCGTAGTATTACGATCTAAGTTGGCCCATCCGCTGATCCCCTCGGCCCTGGCAGTGGAATTAAATACTGCAATCGCGATGAGTGCTAGGAGCCATTGCAAGAGCGCTTCTCCTCTCCTCGCCTCTCCTCCATCAAGCCTTGTTTGACGGTTCTTCCGACTTTTCTGTGGATTTCCCCTCTTTGGTAAAGAGGGGTTAGGGGAGATTTTATAAATCATAAATTCTTCCTTTGCCAAATAATACAAGGAATACCTTTTGCCAAATAATACTTAAAATCCCCCTTAATCCCCCTTTGGAAAAGGGGGAGACCGCTCCTGCCACTTAACTCCCCCTCGCCCCCTCTTAAATTAAGAGGGGGATGGGATTTTTTAGGGACTTTTGCAAGAGCCTCACCCATTAGCGATTAAGTATCGCTATACCGTAAGGCTTCTTCCCGGCAGGGATAACCTTCTCTACTTTCCCAGTGGTCTTGTCTACTACGGAAATATTGCCTGCCCCTCTGTTTACCACATAGAGCTTCCGGGCTTCGGGATCGAGAGCCAGCGTCCTCGGAGCGTTCCCCACGGCTATAATATCTATGAGCGGGGTTATCGCAGCCCTCAAGTTTTCGGAACCTTCTGAAAGGGGTTTGATAACTATTATTTCGCTCGTTAGCTCCTTTAAGAGATAAACCCTGTTAAAGGAAGGGTCGGCAATAACTCCTATAGTGGCGTTCCCCACATTGTTGATAGCGCTGATGATATCCGCCTTGCTGTCTTTGACGAATTTGACAATATCAATAACAGAGAGCTTGTCAGAATCATAATTGGCCACATAAACCTTCCCCCTCTGGAAATCCATACCAAGCGCGACAGGAGTCCATTCAACCCCTACATTTACGACATCTACGCTTCTCCCTGTTGAGACGTCAATCCTTACTATGGAGATATCCTTGGAATTTTTATTCACGACATACACATTTATAAATCTCGCACGGTAATTTTTCAAAATATTGATATCCTCAAAGCTGAGGAATGATCGTGCATTCAAAATATCATCAAGAGGCGAATCTGTTGCCACTGCTATGGGGCCGTTCCCCACATTAATTTTTTCCATTTCCTGGTATGTGGACCCATCAACGATTGACACGGTATTGGAACTATAGTTTGTTACAAATATAAGCTCCCTCTCAGGCGACAGCTTTGCTACGGCAATACCCTCCGCTCCCCAGCCGAACCGAACCGGTATTTCGGTATCTACCTTATTCGTGGTAGGGTCAATCACAGAGATGCTGTTAGAGCCTGAATTGGCGACATAAACCTTCAGGCTGTCTCTCCTGGTGCCTACGGCAATCCCTCTCGGCTTTTTTCCTACCATAACTACCGCCACCACTTCGCTCGATTGCCTGTTAATAACGAAGACATTATTTGAGCCCTCATTTGTCACATAAACAAGCAAAGAGCTCAACTGCGGGACCTGTCCTTGAACAGCTAAGGCCGGCTTGAACAGATATCCGTCCACAATAGAGGCGTCTGCATACCAGGATAAAAATAACGATGTATTCCTGTTTCTGCTTACCGTAAATTTTATATCTAACTGTATACCCTCGGGCGGCAATGCCAGATCTGCTGCCTTCCCCTTTCTCTTAAGCGAGGCCTGTTTGATAATCAATTGGAGCTTCGTATACTTTCCTTCGGGCAGGGCTCTCTCACCGAGAAGTATCTGGCGTCCCGACATGGCAATAGAGCTTATATCAAGAGGAGCGCCCATAATCTCCCTGTAAGTCCCGTCTTCAGCCATGGCATGGACTGCTGTTAGGTTAAATGTAATATCAACCGAGGCCTTTTCCGGCCCGCTCATAAACAGGCTAATCTGACCATAGTCAGCGCGCTGGGCCGGGGATTCACCCTGCTCCAGCGCCGCAGCGCAGCCTACAAGAAAAATGAGCAGCAGCAAACAGGCAGCATAAGGCGGGACTTTCAGTATCCTTCTGTTCTTAAACATCTTTCTTTTAGCTCCTTTATCTTCACCCCGTTAGAAATAATGCCCCGCTGGAATTTCTAACGGGGTTCACAGAGGATTGAATACTTCTATTCTGTCATTGAAAGTATCTGAAACAAAGATTCTTCCATTGGAGTCAACGGTTATATCTGTTGGATACTGGAACCAGCCTTCTCCCCACCCCAGACCGCCGAAGTCGGAAATATATTTGCCTTCTTTATCATAAACATTCACCCCATGTCTCATATAATCTACTACGTACATCTTCCCGCTGCTGCTGTCAACCCCTATTGCTCTCGGGCGGCTCAACTTACCTGCACTGCCCCCCTTTCCGCCAAATTTGAAAAGGAATTTCCTGTTCTCATCATAAACATAGATATAACTTTCTTCCTCGCTAAGGAGATACAGTCTCCCGTTCTTATCTAAAGTTACATTAATTATTTTGACCTTGTTCCCGTTCTCTTCAGGCGACAGTATATTTAGCAGCTTACCCTCGTTGTTCAGGATGAGAATACCCGGATAGTGTACTCCGGCAACGTAGATATTCCCCTTTTTATCTAAAACCATGCGGTAATGGGCAAAGGTCTCGGCTCCCTCAAAGCCTTTTAGGTAAATGCTGCGCTCCCATTTAAGGCATGCGTTATATACCAGAATAAAGTTCCTCTTCTCTGCCATTGTTGCGGCCTGGCCGACATAAAGATTCCCCTTGTCATCAACAGCCAGCCCCTGCGGACTTTCGACGCCGTTCTTTTTCGTCAAGGTAAAGAGGGGGAAGAAGTCCGAGTTGTATATAATGATCCTTCCCCTGCTGTCAATAACGTAAATTTCATTCATAACCGTCTCTGCCATCACAAAAGACGGAAAACTCAGCTTATCTCCCTCTTCATCATAATTTATGAGGTCCAGATAGGCTGCCCCCTCCTGGGCATTCAGTTTAGAAGGCAACATGAAAATCAATCCAATGATGATAAATTTTATCAGTCTCATTAGTTTCACCTTAAAATCTCCCCTAACCCCTCTTTGGGAAAGAGGGGAATCCCCCCTTTCCCAAAATCTTTAAATCGGATATCCTGCTTATCATAAATGCCATAGCTATTGCAAAACCTATTGATGGCAGATAAAGGCGGTGTTCAAAAATAACGTCAAATATCACAATAAAGCTTGAAGTCACTGATAATGTTACAAAAAACCATATAATGCCAAAGGATGCCAATCTGGCCCTGTGGAATAATTTAATCGCAAGGATAACTATTAAGGTTAGCAGGATAAAAAAGAGCGCGGTAGGCAAGTCAATATTCCAGGTTATGGGCCAGTCATAGTCCAGGTTCAGGTCAAAAAGTATAAAAAGCAGTTTGATGTAGTATGGAATGACATGAAGCTGCGTCAGAAAATATTGGAAGGAGGTAATAGGCTCTACCTGCTGGGGCATGGGAACGCCTTTTGCGTAGTCAAAGGTGATGTAGGTCTGCAATCCGGAAAAGCTCAAATATAACACAATGGCTAACGTAGAAAACATGATAAGATGAACCTTATAATGACCCTTTAGCGCCTTCCAGTCTCCCTTGGAAATAAAGTAAAAATCATAGATAAGCAGCATTAACGGCAGTGTGGCTGTTTCCTGTTTTGTTCCCATTCCAAGGCAGGAAGATAGAAAGGCGCCTGTTAAATAAAGAGACGAGGGACGAGGGATGAGGGACGAGGGATGAGGGACGAGAGACGAGTTTGAAGCCCTGAAGGCCCTGATGAAAAGAAGCAGTGCAAGCAGATAAAATGTTGCCGCTAAAACAGAAGAACGGCTTACAATATATGTGACGGCCTGAGTCTGGACAGGATGGGCCATGAATATCAAACTGGAATACAGAGGCATACGGTGTGATAAGGGGACTGTCCCTATAACCCCTCCCTGCCTCCCCTTAGATAAGGGGAGGTTAGGTGGGGTTAGCGGAGTCGGGATAGATTCGTCTACGACCCATGGGGGACTGTCCCCGAACTTAGTCCAGAGTAAGATAAAATAAAGCAATATGCCATTGACCATATGCAGCATGATGTTTATTAGGTGATATCCAAAGACATTGAGCTTTCCGAAATAGTAATTCAAAGCAAATGTTATATCCAGGATGGGCCGTGTAGATGTAGAAAAAATTTCTTTTATATCAAACCTGTGGATGGCATAGTTTTCCACTATTGCATGGGTGTCATCAAAATGGAATGAGGCGTCAAAGGTATTTGAATAGATTACAGCGCCTGCAGCGGCTATTAATATAATGCTCAGAGCAATTTTCTTTGTATCAGAGAGTTCTGCGAGTTTTTTTATCATGGTTTAATTTTAATTTATAATGTAAAGGTGTGTCAACGCAATTTTTCAGAGCAAATCCAGTTTCCTTTTCTCGTCATTGTCGGGCTTGACCCGACAATCCGGTTGCAGGAGAGGGACAGGCTACTTTTTTCCCAAAAAAAGTTGCCTGTCCCTTACC
>CAZHHV010000031.1:15107-15501 GCA_964532335.1 uncultured Nitrospiraceae bacterium | reverse complement strand
AAGTCCCATCCTGTCAGCCCTGTCTATAATTATCGTGTTTGCATCAGGTATATCAAGCCCCGAGCCTATGATAGTTGTTGAAACAAGGACCTCTATCTCTTTATTTATGAATCTATGCATTATCCTTTCAAGCTCCCTCTCATGCATCTGCCCGTGTGCGATAGAAACCTTTGCATCAGGCACAAGCTGCCTGACGTGACTAAAAACTTTTTCTATGTCATTAATCCTGTTATGTACAAAATATACCTGCCCTCCCCTCTCAATCTCTCTTTCTATCGCACTGCGTATAAGCTCGTCATTGAATGCTGAGACTACGCCCTTTACCGCAAGCCTTTCCTCCGGCGGCGTCTCAATAAGGCTCATTCCTCTTATGCCTGAAAGCGCCATATTAAGC
>CAZHHV010000031.1:0-15097 GCA_964532335.1 uncultured Nitrospiraceae bacterium | reverse complement strand
TTGATTTTCTCCTTCTGTGCAACGCCAAAACGGTGCTCCTCATCGATTATCAGCAGGCCGAGGTTATGAAACCCGATATCTTTCCGCAGCAATGTGTGGGTTCCTATCAGGATGTCAATCTCTCCTTTTGCGGCTTTGCGTATAGTTTCTGCCTGCTCTTTTTTTGATTTGAATCTGCTCAGATAATCCACTGTGACAGGAAACGCAGAAAACCTCTGACTGAAGGTCCTGTAATGCTGGTCGCATAAGAGTGTCGTGGGGACGAGAACCGCAGCCTGCCTGTTATCATAAACTGCCTTGAATGCCGCTCTCATGGCAACCTCTGTCTTGCCGTAACCTACATCTCCGCACAGAAGCCTGTCCATTGGCTCTTCCGACTCCATGGCAGCCTTAATCTCTTCAATCGCCCTTATCTGATCGGGCGTTTCATCATAAAGGAAAAAATTGTCAAATTCACTGTGCAGTTCTGAATCTGCGCTGAATGAAAACCCTCTTGAAACCTGTCTTTCCGCATATAGCTTAAGGAGTTTCTCCGCCATCTCTTTTATCTTCTTGCTCGCCTTCTCCTTAGTCTTCTGCCACGTCTTTCCGCCGAGCCTGTCTATCTTAGGAACAATGCCCTCTTCGGCATGATATTTACTTATCCGCTCTATCCCGTAAAGCGGAAGATAAAGCCTGTCGCCACCTGAATACTCAAGAAGCATGAGGTCGCCCTCATAGCCCTCTATTGTCTGCCTTACAAGACCCGTAAACCTCCCGATTCCATGATCCCTGTGAACAATAAAATCTCCGGGAGACAGGTCCTCCAGCGATACAAGAAGCCCTGACACTTTTGACTTTTTTATTGGCCTGAATGCAGGTCTTTCGCCAAAGATTTCTTTTTCGGTAAGGATTAGAAATCCTGAAAGAAAAAATCCTGATGACAGCTCGCCGACAGTTATTGATATATTCCCCTCATATTCAGCGATATTTTCTTTCGCAACAAGAGGCGCAATAACATCGTTATTCATAAAAATATCTCTCAGCCTCTCAGCCTGCCCTTTTGATGCCGCAACCATAACCACTCTGCTATCCTTTGTTAATGCTTTAACTGCATCAGGAAGCTCATAAATGGATTTTCTCTCATTGCGGTATATGCCGCAGCCTCCCAGCGATAAAAGACCTGCATCAATAACTTTGCCTTCCTTCAAATCCCCCCTTCCCCCCTTTGCTAAAGGGGGGATTACTGAATGTGGTATCGTTGGAAAAGAAAATTTTGAAAGCATAACGGCGCCTTCAGGAAAATCACATGGATGGTTCACCCCGTTAGAAGTCCCCTTATCAGAGACATCTACTTTTTTTGTTACATCACTATCTTTTGTAGAGAGACTTCTAACGGGGTGAATGCAATCAGAGTAAAAACAATTCGCACCTTTAAACACTGAGAAGATGTTCCCTGCCTCTGAATGTTCCGCTGCCGGCAGGACAGTAAATTCCTCAATCTTTCTTATTGATTTCTGTGTGCTTATATCAAACATCTTTATTGTCTCAATTACATCTCCGAAAAATTCAACTCTCAATGGATTCTCTCCTGTTGAAGGGAATATGTCAAAAAGCCACCCCCTGCGGCTGAACTCTCCGTGTTCAACAACTATCGGGACCTGTTTGTATCCGAGATAGACTAACTTCTGCTCCAGCACGTCTCTGCTTATTTCAAGATGCTGCTTCAGTATCAGAACGCTGTTTTTTAACTCACTCACCCCGCAAAGCGGAGCTTTCGCTGCATCATTTGACGTTACAACAGAATCTATTTCTCCGTATCTATAAACCACGTCAGCCCTTTTTCCGCATACATCAGGCCCGTCTGGCTCAGGAAGAAAGAAAAGGCCGTTAGTCTCATGCAGGTGAAAAACAGACCGGAAAAACAATATATCCCTGTACAAAGCCTCTGCGGTTTCCTCTGTTGCTTCAACCATAATAAACGGCTTCTCCTGCATTGTGAGAAAAAGCGCCATGGAAGAGCCTGTGAGATTATAGATGCGGGAGGAAGACGCAATGCTTTTTATTTTATCTAAGAAAGGTGTGAAATCCATCTCTGAAGTTACAGCTTTTTTATTTTCTCAATTAACTTTGTAGTAGATATGCCCTTGACATAAGGAAGGCTGCGGGTCTCCTTTGCAATATCAGAACCTACAATATCTTCTTTTTCCCAGTCGCCGCCCTTGACGAGGACATCGGGCTTGAGCAGTTTAATCAGCTCATAGGGCGTTTCTTCATCAAACAGGGTTACATAATCCACCATCTCAAGCGAAGACAAAATCTCCGCCCTATGTTCTTCCTGATTAAGAGGCCTTCCGGGCTTTATCTTGGAGACGGATTTATCCGAATTCAAACCAATGACAAGTACATCTCCGAGTTTAATCGCCTCTCTGAGATACCTCACATGACCTGCATGAATAATGTCGAAGCAGCCGTTGGTAAAGACAACCTTTTTGCCGGCAGCCTTCGCCTCATCAACAGACTTCTTCAGTTCATTCCAGTTTAGTATCTTTTTCATAATCCTTAGCTGTCGGCCTTAAGCTTTTGAAAATCAATAAATCCTTCACCCATTCACCCATTTACCGATTCACCTATTCACCTTTTTTATCATTTCCCTTGCCTTCTCCAATATCTCCCTGTCGCCTTTGTAGCTGACCTTACGTATAGCTTCATCTATAGGAAACCACGATGCATCATTAACTTCTTCGTCATGGTCGCTGGTGCTGCCGTTTTGGTATTCCATCAGATAAAAATGCACAGTCTTTCTGCACCTTGCGTTTTCCTCTTTTATATAATACCAGTAAGAAGTGTCTCCTATCTTCTCAATTATTCTGCCATTAAGACCGGTTTCTTCCCTTACTTCTCTTATGGCAGTTTCCTCGGGTTTTTCCCCTCTGTCTATAATCCCCTTTGGCAGGCACCAGACACTCATATCCCTCACTGCGACAAGGGCAACCTCTGCCGTATTATTATCCGGCCTGAATATAACGCCGCCGGAAGAGACCTGATTTTTTATTGTCGCAGGCTTCATATTAATCTTGAGTTGTCAGTTAAGACTTCGCCTAAAAAACTTTTAACTATGAAACTCTTAACTTATCACTTATTTCAGGGAATTGTTTTCCCGCTGATAAATCTCATTATATCATTATAAAAAGCAAAAGCCATTAGCGTGATAATTATTCCAACTCCGATTCTCTGGGCTATCATCATTGCCTTCTCGCTCAGAGGTTTACGCCTGACAGCTTCAATGCCGAGAAACAGTATATGCCCTCCGTCAAGAACAGGGATTGGCAGAAGATTAAGCACACCCAGGTTTATGCTTATCACAGCCATAAAAAGAAAAAAGTTCATGGCGCCAAGAGATGCCTGCTGTCCGGCCATCTGGAATATCATTATCGGTCCCCCCAATGTTTCCGCCGGCACAATCCTCTGTATAAGTTTTATAATTACAACAACCGTTAGAGCAATCATATCCCACGTCTTCTTAATACCCAATGACGCAGCCTTAAGAGGATTATATTTTTTTATTAGATTGTTGCCTGCCGGTCCTATGCCTATGAGTCCGATTTGCTTATCAGCGCCGTCAGGAGACTTGAAGGTCTTTTTTTCAGGGGTTACAGTCAATTCCAGAAAATTTTCATCTCGCTTTATTTTAAGTCTGAGCGGTTTTTCAGGGCTTCCATGTATGATTGCGGTCATATCATGCCACGTTTTAATAGGAGCGCCTTCTATCTCAATGATTCTGTCGCCTTTCTTTATGCCGGCTTTTTCAGCAACAGCGTTTTTAATTACCTCGCCAACCTCGGGATACAAGAGAGGCATAATACCAATATCAATAACTTCTGTATTTTCACCGAATATGTTTTTCCCTGTTTTCTTTTCAGGAGTTATGGAAAGCTCAATAATTTTCCCTTCTCTTTCTATTCTGAAAAGAAGCCTCTCACCGCGGCTTTCATTTACAGAAATATCAATGTCATCCCATCCGGAGATAGTCTTGCCGTTAATTGCTGCAATCCGGTCGCCGGTTATGAGTCCGGCCGCAGCAGCAGGAGAATTCTCCATGACTTTTCCGGCATAAGGCTTGGGCACAGGCACACCTGATAGAAATACAACAAAGAAGATAGCAGCGGCAAAAAACAGATTAAATACAGGGCCAGAAAAAACTATCAGGAATCTTTTCCATACAGGCTGGTAATTATATGCAAACGGTTTATCCTCTTCTTTCAGTTCGTCGCCGGGCTCTTCTCCCAGCATCTTCACATATCCGCCAAGCGGAACTGCAGAAACAAGATATTCCGTGTCTCCGTATTTTTTACCTATTAGTTTAGGACCAAAACCCAAAGAAAACTTAAGCACCCTCACCCCAAGCTTCTTGGCAAAAAGGAAATGCCCAAGTTCATGCACAAATATCAAAATGCCCAATAATACTATCGCCGAAAGAAATGTCATCTTCTATCTCCTCAACTTTTAATTTTTAAGTTTATTCACTAATAAGACCATAAGTAAAGCCGCATACCTTTAACTATTCTGTCATGCTGGCTTGTCCAGCATCTTTCTTTAAGAAGGATTCCAGACAAGCAGGAAGGATTCCAGACAAGCTGGAATGACAGTCAGTGTGGCATTACTTATGAACTCCTTAGTATTATTTCCCTTGCCTTTTCCCTTGCCCACCTGTCAGCCTCTGTAACTGCATTAATATCAACCGCGGGTTTTCTCTCATGCAGCTGCATCGTACTATTAATTACAACAGGGATATCATTAAAACCTATCTCTCTTTGCATGAAGGCAGCCACCGCAACTTCATTCGCAGCATTAAGCACAGCAGGCATTGTGCCTCCCTCCTTCATTGCCTCGTATGCATATAAAAGACATGGGAAGCATTCCGTGTCAGGTTTCTCGAATGTGAGTTTGCCGACAGCGCTCAGGTCAAGAAACGGCATGGGGTCATCAAGCCTTTCCGGATATGTAAGGGCATAAGCTATAGGGCCCTTCATGTCAGGCACAGAAAGCTGTGCTATGCAGCTTCTGTCCTTGAGTTCAATCATTGAGTGAATTATGCTCTGCGGATGTATAAGCACATCTATCATATCCGGGGAAAAACCAAAGAGGCGATGCGCCTCTATAACCTCAAGCCCTTTATTCATCAGTGTTGCAGAGTCTATCGTGATTTTCTTTCCCATATCCCAGTTAGGATGTTTCAGCGCGTCTTTTATTGTAACCTTCTTCAACTCGCTCCTGCTTTTACCGAGAAACGGGCCTCCTGATGCTGTAATCACTACCCTCTTTACAGATTCTCTGCTCCGCCCCTCAATACACTGGAATATTGCGCTGTGCTCGCTGTCAACGGGGATTATCTTAGCGCCAGAGTTTGCCGCTTCTTTCATAACTATTTCGCCAGCGGCTACAAGCGATTCCTTATTGGCAAGTCCGACTGTCTTTCCTGCCCTTACAGCAGAAAGTGTCGGAAAAAGGCCAGCGAATCCGATTATTGCTGAAAGAACAAAATCAGCTTTATTGTAAGATGCAACCTCTGCAATGCCGCTGTCGCCTGAAAGTACCCTTATCCCGAGTTTCTTTCTGAGTTTCAGAGCGCATGTCTCATCAGCCACTGCCGCAATATCAGGATTAAACGCCTTAATCTGTTCTTCAAGCAGTTCTATGTTGTTTTTAGCGGTCAGCCCGACAACCTTAAACCTGTCACGATATCTTGAGACTACTTCAAGCGCGCTTCGCCCTATGGAGCCTGTTGAGCCAAGAATTGTTATCCGCTTCATCTAAAAATACCCCTAACATATTGATGTAGTGTGTCATTGTCCGGCTTGACCGGACAATCCAGACATCCTTCCATCATCTTTCTGGATTCCCCGATCAAGTCGGGGAATGACAGAACAAATAAGTACTCGCAGACAGATTTAAGACATCTCATTCTATTAATCCGAAAGCTCCTATAATCCAATAAAGCACAGGCCCTGCAAAGAGAACGCTGTCAATCTTATCCAGTATGCCGCCGTGTCCAGGCACTACACTGCCTGAGTCTTTAACGCCTGCGCCACGCTTGAACATTGACTCCACAAGGTCGCCTATAATAGTCACCATTCCTATAATCATTCCCAGAACAGCCGCTTGTATTAAAGACAATGAAATATAACTTACAAGCGCAATTTTAAGAATAACTGCGCCAGTCGTGCCTCCTGCTATTGAGCCCACAGCGCCTGCAATTGTCTTGTTCGGGCTTATCTCTTCATATAGTTTCCTTCTGCCGATGCCCTTGCCGGTATAATAAGCCAGACTGTCTGACGCCCACACACACCCGTAAAGGAATATTATCCACCCGGAGCCGTTTTCCCTGAGATAAAGCTGATACCCAAGCAGCCACGGGATATATATTACGGCAGTTACCACAGACGAGGCATCATGAAGCGCGGAAGAAGGATTGCGCCTTAAAAAAAGCCTCAAAGTGACAATCGCAAGGAATGAAAAAACGAACAGGTCGGCAGAAAAAGTCCCGGAGAAAAACATGCACAGAAGCACTGCTGCGCCGAACCCTATCCCTGCATATCTTAAAAAACCCTTAACATTATACATTGAATAAAATTCATACTGCGCAGCGGCAGCGACAATCACAAGAAGGAAAAGAAAATACTCAGACGCAAGTTTTGTGATATAGAAATAAATGAGAGGCAGCAAAATCGCGGCGATCATCAGTCTCTTTAAATGCATGTCAGGGCTTCACCCTCACAGGAACAGCTCCGAATCTCCTCTCCCTCGTCTGGTAATCGTGAAGCGCAACCAGAAACTCATCCTTTGTAAAATCAGGCCAGAGGGTCTCTGTAAAATAAAATTCGGAATACGCTCCCTGCCAGAGCAGGAAATTACTCACACGCCTTTCGCCGCTCGTTCTTATTATAAGGTCAGGCGAAGGGATGCCTGAGGTGTCAAGGAAGGATTCAAAAAAATCTTCTGTAATATCACCGGGGTCTATTTTCGCAGAAACAATTTTCTTTACGGCCCTTATAATCTCGTTTCTTCCTCCATAGCTCAATGCCGCCACCAGCGTCATTCCGGTGTTGGCTGCTGTTCTCCTCTCTGTCTCAGCAATAAGCTCCTGCACATTTTCCGGCAGCCTCCATACCTCTCCTATGGTTTTGAAGACAATCTTCTTATCCATAAATTCATTGAATTCATTCCGCAGATATATCTCAAGAATCTTCATCAATGTCGTAACTTCGTCCTTGGGCCTTTGCCAGTTTTCAAGGGAAAAGGTATAAAGGGTTAACACCCTGACTCCCGCCTCAATTGCCGCTGTAATAATCTCCCTGGCCCTCTCAGCTCCCCTTCTGTGCCCCTCTATCCGGGGGAAACCGCGGAGTTCCGCCCATCTTCCGTTGCCGTCCATTATCACTCCCACATGGGCTGGTATTTTATCGTATGACAACATTACCTCCCTTTCAGCGGGTATATATAAAGCACCGTTCCAATAGGGTTTTCCCCTTTCAGGATATTCTTGAATTTTATTCCCAGAGCCGGTTTATCAAGTATAATGATTCTGTTATCTGCGATTGTATAATCAAGGGCATTTCCGGGGATATCGTCTATGATAATCCGTTCCTCCATGGAAACTCCGGTCCACCATAAACTTCTAATCTGTGATTTGCTGTATCCTATGCCTTTAGCCATTCCGAGAACGGGGATTCTCTTTATAACAAGTATTTCCCTGTTCTGCGTAAAAAGCCTGTCTTTTACCGCCCATTCGCCTCTTTCCACCATTATAGTCGGCGCTGTACGCTTAAATGTTGTCTGAAAGCCTCCATAATCCCCCCTGCTTCTCCATATCCTTATGCCCTCATCATAAAGATTCAGATAGCCCGTATCATCGTATGCAAGCACTAATTTTTTACCGCCAATCTCATCTATAAAAATAAAATCGTAAATATTCACGCCCCGGGGAATGCTTACATTGTCTCCTTTTTTATATCCATTATCCCATACGACTTTAAAGACAGCGCCTTTATACCCTTCCCCCCGCTCATATTCCTGAGCAATAAGTTCATTTCCTATCCGCCTTAAGAAAACATCGCCTTCCCACAGTACGGAAAATTTACCATCCTTAAACTCATAGATGCGTGAAACCACCATATCATCTTTCATCAGGGTCAGGATAACCTCATCCTTGCCATCCCTGTTGATATCCAAAACATCCAGCCAGATATGGTCGTCCTTAGCTGTGCCTTTAATCTCATAAAGGCCGCTGAGGTCGCCGGCGGCGCCCGGTGCGTACAGGCGTATATCACTGCCTGTGCTCATCAAAAGCTCTGCCTTCCCATGACCATCAATATCTCCGGCTGTAATCAGCCTGACTCCAAAAGGCAGGTCCACAAAGGTTCTCACATCGCCTTTCTGAGGCCCGAAAAATTCTTCGCCAAACCTTAATTCTTTCATAAATGCAACAGCGACTCTTACCTCATCTTCCGCAAATCCCCCTTCGCCCCCCTTTGTTAAAGGGGGGATGGGGGGGGTATCAGCCCACAACAGCCTCTGTTTGAGCATTGTATCGCCGGCAGACTCTTTTGCGGACAGAATCAAAACAACATCCGCATTAAGCCTCTCTGCCTCGGCAATTATCTCTGAATCATTATCAGTCTCAATTGCCGTGTCAACAATCTCAAACCTGCCGGTCTCCTTTATGAGACGGTAATACGAGTCGCCGAGACTCCAGTCAACATTTTTGCCCTGATAAAAAAGCATTCTAACCCCTGTTTCTGAAATCCTTACTTTATCGGATACTTTGACATTACCATTAAGGATAACTGCCGTCGATGTATCATATCCGACTTCCTTAATCTCAGCTTTTCCTATAACTGCCTCCAGCGTTCCTATAGGCGCCTTTGTGACAGGATGTAAAAACACTGACCCTTCTCTGAATACAATAAATCTCATCCCCTCCTTTACGTTGGATTTCTCGCCTATATTAATTACAGCCATGCCATTATTAACAGATACAACCTTGCCTTTCAGAGGCCTGAAATATGAAAGGACATCATCACGCATCAGACTGAGGGGATTATCATCGGCATAAGCAGTGAACAGTGAACAGTGAACAGTGAACAGTAAGAAAACAGTGAACCGTAAGAAGACCGTGAACCGTGAACCGTGAACCGTGAATTGTTTTATTTGCCTCATTTCTTATCCTCTCCTCTATGAGCCATTGGCAAAACTTACATTAAATCCTAATCTTTTATTGCTGTTAAAATCAATTTTTTTCATAAATAAACATGCCGTGCCCTGATATAATCTTTCAGCGCCCCCCTCTGACAAAGAAACAGTCTCTATTGGATAATGCCACACATCTACTTTTTCATCAAAAGAGAATTCCAGTTTTACATTAAGGAATTTGTCTTTAATGTAAAAAGTCTTTACATCGCCGTGCGCCCCTTTATCTTTCATAAAGAGAGCTTTTCCCCCTGCATGAATAGAGGGATACGGAGAACCTAAAAAAGAAAGATTAAACTCTGTTGCAAATATGCCGCTATGCCTGCCTTCGATCAGATAGTCAACCCTGATGCCTGATTTTATAAACAGTACACTTTTATCAATCTTCACTTTATTGCCGGAAGCAAGTCCCTCTCTTGAGAGCCTGACACCCAATGCCTGCCCTTCGTTAATGCGTTCCAGAAGATAAGGGCTGCCTATAAAATCGCCTTTCTCCTCGTATTCCGACCTCATCAGTTCATCAAGTTTTATATTATAATCAAAAAAATGGTCAAGCAGCGATGTTCGTCTGTAGTTATCATATATCAGATAGTCCGTAATCCCTGATTCCTTGGCCCCGATCCGCTCGGGGTTATGAATTGTTTTCGTTTCCCCTCTAACCGAGCCTTCGGCTGAATCATTCTGCGATGTTTCCGATATCCTGGAATGATATGCCTCAGGCCTGCGCGTAAGGACATCAAGCACATTGACCTGCTTTCCTTTTGATGAAAGCTCGATAAGCGCGCCGCTATCCTCTGTAAAGAATGCCGTCATATCTCCCTTGCTTATGCATATATCTCTGAATCCGTCACAATCAAGGTCTCCTTCCTCAATAGAGACGTCTTCTCCAATCAGTTTCTCTGCCATTGATTCAGCAGTAAGCAGATGCCTGTACAATGAAGACCTCAGATGGGGCAGATAAAGGCCTCCGAATATGCCGTGCCAGTAGGCATCATTACACTGCCCTTTCCAGAGCTCATGAAGCATAGAGTTTGGAGTTAAGAGTTTGGAGTTAGAAGTTTTCTTTGATGTTTTAACTTTCAACTGTGAACTGTGAACTGTGAACTGTTTTACTGCCTTATGCACCTTCCTGCTTATCTGGAGCATTCTCTTATGGATATGATTTGACTCAGGATATTTCGCAAAAAAGGAACGCCATGTGCCTCCTCTCAAAAAACTCTTTGCCCTGTCTCCAAATAACCCTTTCAGTTCATTTAATGCATATTCATAGTCCAATGCGCCCTCAGGAGGCAGAGCCCATTCACCCATCTCCCTGTAAGATGCCGCCGGCAGATATACCCTTCCAACCGGATAGAATCTTTCCTGATACTCGCTGAAGGTTGTGGTCTCTATCCAGTCAGAATTTTTCTCCAGCGCAGAGAAAAAATTTTCAAGCCAGCCGTCTTTATAGCAATGGCTGAATGTATCAGGCCAGACGCCGAACTTCTCTCCGTCATCCGCCAATGTCAAAAGAGGAGATCCTCCAATCATAGAAACCTCTTTAAGATATGACATTACCTTGTCAACATCCTTGAATGGGATGCTGTATCTCAGTTCCTCGCTGCCGGGAAAAACTTTTATCATGAAACCGTTTTCCTCTGTAACATGATAACCCAGGAGGTCTCTGTCATCAATCCCTGCAAGTTTGAAATGATAATCATCCAGCGGGAGGTATTCAATGCCGGCCTTTGCGATATATTTCGGCATATGTGGCTCCCAGACTCTTTCCGCAAGCCACATCCCTCTGGGTGTATATCCAAACATATCTTTTATATAAGCAGTCATTTCCCGTATCTGCATAACCCTGTCATCTTCCGGCAGGGAGCAAAGAACCGGCTCGTAGAATCCTCCCGAAAGCAGTTCAACTCTTCCTGCCCGCATCAGGGCGGTTATCATCTCAATCGCCTCGGGATGTTTCTTTTCAAGCCATACCAGCAGATTACCCGAATAATGCAGAACGAGTTTTAATTTAGGATGCAGGGCAAGCATCTTTAAAAAAGGCAGATACGCCTTTTTATAAGCCTCCTCAAGCACATGGTCAAAATTCCCCACAGGCTGATGGTTGTGAATAGAGAGTATAAGATAAACTTTTGACATCAAAATTTAATATCCCTTACCTGTTGCTCTTACCCGTTTAGAGATACATCTCTAACGGGGCTTACGAATTGCCTTGCAGAACATATCATTTTTAGTTCTACAATTATAGCACATACAATTCTCTTAATATCTTAACCCGAAAAATGCAATTGAATTTTCCATGCACAGACATGAATGCCTTCAAAGTCTTTTGATTTCAACATGATTTAATCGGATGCCATAATGCAATTCTCAATTGCTGATTGAATAATAATATGCAAATCAAGAATTGATTATGGCATGTAAAAGGTGTTGCTGCAAAATACTTTTCAGTCATCCATGTCCATGCTAATGCATTTTTCGGGTTAATTTATACCTCGGAAGATATAGAATCTGATAATATAGAGCAGGCATGAAACTTATTTTCATAAAGAAAAACTTCCTGATTTACGGCGGCGCTGAGAACTATATGAAGACGCTCATGGACCGTTTCAGGGGAAAAGCCGACATCCACATTATGGCAGGAAAATGGGCGGAAACGCCTGAAGCAACCTTTCACAGAATAGATTCAATCTCGCTAAGTTCGTTTCTATCAATGATTACGTTCAACCTGAATGTCTGCCGTGAAATAAAAAAAATTAAGGCTGACTGCATTATAAGTTTTGAGCGCACAACCTGCCAGGACATATACAGGGCAGGAGAAGGATGTCATATAGAATGGCTCAGGCTCAGAAGAACAATAGAGCCGTGGTGGAAAAGATATACCTTTCTGATAAACCCACTTCATATCGCGCTACTGCATCTTGAGAAAAAGGCATTCTCTGACACAAAACTTATCATCGCAAATTCAAACATGGTCAAATCCCAGATAATAAACCATTACGCCGTCCCTGAGAAGAAGATAAAGGTCATCTATAATGGCGTAGACATAAAAAGATTCTCACCTCTGAATGCAGAAATTTACAGGACTGGGGTAAGAAAGGAACTTTCAATCAGCGAGGATGCGGAAGTTATTCTCTTTGTGGGCTCGGGGTTTGAGAGGAAAGGGCTCGGGACGCTTCTCCGCGCCATGTCTCTCATAAAACGGAAAGAAACAAACATATTGCATAACAATACAAAGAAAAATGGAAATAATCCCCCCTCGCCCCCCTTTAGCAAAGGGGGGATGGGGGGATTTTCAAAAAAAGATATAAAGCTGATAGTTATCGGCAGGGGAAACATTACATAATTCAAATCCATTGCAAAAAAATGCAGCATTCATGACAGTTTATTATTTCTCGGCGCCCGGAGTGATGTAGAGAAGCTCTATGCGGCGGCGGATATATTCGTGCTTCCGACAATATATGACCCGTTCAGTAATGCAACGCTGGAGGCAATGGCATCAGGACTTCCTATTATCACAACCAGAAATAACGGGGTGGCAGAACTGATACAGGATGGAGAGGAAGGCTTTGTGCTGGAGAACTTAACTGACTATGTTTCTCTGGCTGAAAAAATCGGCATGGCCCTTTCCAGCCGCGAATCTATGGGATATAAGGCAAGACTTACGGCAGAAAAATATCCTATTGAAAAAGCAGCGGAAGAATTTATGAAATCCATATCCGGGCTAATGCCAGATATTTGACCCGTCTCTTGCCAGAGGTTCCAGTTTGTATTATTCGTTGCTCTTTTTTTCGCTTATCGCTATCTTCTGCGCAAGGTCTTTTACCTGAGAGGTAAGCTTCGTGATCTTTAGAGAAAAATACAGATTAATCAATATCAGGAACACAAAGCCGAGGATAAAGAGAGTTGTTGTCGGTGTCTTTGCTCCGATAAGGCGTGTAAGCCACTCAAGGAGATCATACCAGAGTATAAGGACAATAATTCCGAAACCTGTCAGGAGCCAGAGGAATGAATATTCCTCTGCAAGCTTTCTTCTCCTCACCAGTTCTATAATGACTAAGAACAGACCTGTGCCTATTAAGAGGGCAAATATTTTCTGTTGAGCTGTCATGACTTTTACTCCTTTCTCAGTAGTGTAACTAAGATTGAAAGCATCATTTTAAATATATAATACATTGGTCTAAGGATCCCCCCATGCATGGAAGGTTTTGCAGCATTATGCATAATCACGGGGACTTCCTTAAACCTGAACCCTTTTCTGTGAAGCATTATAATTACATCCGCATCAGGATAATCCACAGGATAGGCATCACTTGCATAAAACTCCAAAACATTCCTGTTCAAAGCCTGGAATCCTGAAGTTGGATCGGTTATCTTCCTGCCGGTTACAATCGAGGTGATAATACCAAAAAAATACATCCCAATTCTCCTCACAAAAGGTGCCTTATAGTTGCCCTTATCCATAAACCTTGAACCTATAGTAATGTCTACCTCATCAGCAATCACTGGTTCAATAAGTGTTTTAATTGACGCCGGATCATGCTGTCCGTCAGCATCCATCTGAACTGCAAATTCATATCCCTCCTTTAATGCATATTTAAAACCTGTCTGAAGCGCTGCCCCGTAACCGAGGTTGAACGCAAGCTCTATAACATCTGCCCCCGCCTCTTTTGCCTCGGCAACTGTATCATCAGTAGAACCGTCACTCACAACAATGATATTGGCGTCAGTGAACTTCCTGATGCCGGCAATCGTAGAGGCAATCCTGCCTGCCTCGTTGTAGGCAGGGATTATAATAACGTATCTATCTTGTTTGTGGTTAATTTAAAAGCCTCCTGCTATCTTCGTATAGGCTTCTAACAATCTTCTTTCCATAATCTCCGGTCGCCAATTCTTCTCACATCCACTTTTGCCTTTTTCTCCCATTTCCTTAATAAGATGCGGATTATTCTTGAACCTTAAAATTGCCTTTTGCAATTCTTCCTTAGAACCATATTTAATCACTATACCATTTCCAATATCAGAAACCCTATCCGCAACTAATGTCCCTTCACCCACAATAATCGGCTTGCCTAAAGCCATACCCTCAAAAAGTTTGTTGGGGCTTACCCATCTCTGGCTTTCATTCTCAACGTCAGAGATATAAACAAACAAATTAAACGTCCTTTCGATCTCTAACACCTTAGTGTAAGGAACAAATCCGATATACTTAACATTATTATATTTTTTCGCATATGCCTTGACCTCATGTTCTACAGGCCCAAACCCGCCAATTACCATACTGACCCCTTCATCAGCAAGTTCACCAATAGCCTCCACAATAGTAATTAAGTTCCTCCCTTCAGCCAGCGCTCCAATATATCCCACAACAAATTCACCTGCATTTCGCTTGTTGGGCATCTCTTCTGAATTCAAGAGCGGCACATTTAGAATTTCCACAATATGCTTTGGGGTTGCTCCTTCATGCTGCGGCATTCTTAGCATGTCGGTTATTATAAAAACATCGGCATTGGAAATTACTATGTTTTCAATTCTTCTGGCTATTCTGCCAAGGAGCTTTGGCCACCGGGCCGGTAAAATTGCGTAGTACGGATCCAGACAATGATAAATAAACGGTTTCCTCTTAAGTTTAGCAACACATAATCCAACAAGGCCGGTATCTAAATCCATAGCATGAATGTAATCAAATCGTGATAAAATCAATTTATAAAACAACCATATTTCAAACAGAATCATCTTTATGATGGTTGTAACATTGTAAAAATCACTACGAATCATGCAGCGCCTGTATGCGAGATTCTTATGTTCAAAAACCGGCTGATAATCTCCCTGCCGGTCCCAGATGTAACAATCAACCATATATTCCTTTGAG
>CAZHHV010000030.1:0-16110 GCA_964532335.1 uncultured Nitrospiraceae bacterium | reverse complement strand
AAGTGTTATATTTATTCATGGGAAAGGCTTCAAGAAAGAAAAGAACTGGAGACAATGCAATCTCCCTTGCTAAAAGTAGACATTCAGAATTGCCAACATCCACCAAAAAAGGTATTCTGTACAACCCAATCTTTCATATCCTGTTGATTGCCATTATTGGCTTTATGTCTTACTCTAATACCTTCAATGTCCCATTTCATTTTGATGACACGCCTGTTATTGTCGAAAACCCGATAATCAAGAACCTGAGGTTTTTTATTGAACCCTCAGAGGCAAAGGTCTATTCAGAGCACTTCCAATACCCGTCCTTCAGCATGAGGTACATTGGTTATTTCACCTTTGCGCTGAACTACAAGGTGCATGGACTTGATGTAACCGGGTATCATATCTTCAATCTTTTAATCCATATCATTAATGCACTTCTTCTTTACTGGCTTGTTATTCTTACTTTTAGAACACCTTATTTCAAAGTGTCAGTGGTTAGTGCCAGTGAACAGACACAGAAAACTGACACTGTTCGCTATTCACCGATTCACCTATTCACCTATTTACCATTGTTTGTCGCTCTTCTCTTTGTCTGCCACCCCATACAGACACAGGCTGTAACTTATATATGGCAGAGGGTTACTTCCCTTGCAACCATGTTTTATTTACTATCCCTTGTTATGTATATCAAATGGAGGTTTATAACAGCCCAGCAGAGCAATAGAACAGCAGAGCAGCAGAGCAGCAGTAAAACAACTACTGCGCTACTGCTCTACTGCGCCAGTCTTATCTCTGCCATCCTTGCCATGAAGACAAAGGAGATTTCATTTACACTGCCACTTATTATTGTCCTTTATGAATTTATGTTCTTTGAAGGAAAGGTTAAGAAAAGGCTTCTATATCTAATCCCGATACTTCTTACAATGCTCATCCTACCATTAACTCTTATAGGAACGGATAAACCTATAGGAGACTTAATAGGTGATGTGAGTGAGGCAACAAGAGTTCAGACAACCATGTCAAGGTCAGATTACCTGTTTACCCAATTCAGAGTGATAGTTACATACATAAGACTTTTATTTTTACCAATAAACCAGAACCTTGATTATGATTATCCAATATACCATTCTTTATTTACGCCTTCTGTATTTTTTTCATTTCTGTTTCTGCTGTCCCTATTTGGTCTTGGAGCGTATCTGTTATACCGTTCACGGTTAACAGTTCACAGTTCACCGACTCCTAACTCCGAACTCCTGACTCCTAACTCCCGACTTATTTCTTTTGGCATCTTCTGGTTTTTTATAACCCTATCCGTTGAGTCAAGCATTATACCAATAGTGGATGTAATCTTTGAACACAGGGTCTATCTGGAGCGTAGGGGTTTTCATTGCTATAACCACATCTGCATTTATCCTTGTAAGCAAACTAAAGAGGAAATGGCCGCAGATAGAGAAAACTGTTACACCAGTCCTTGCTTTGATAATAATTATCCTTTCAATTGCTGCTTATGCGAGGAATATTGTTTGGAAGGATGAAATTAGTTTGTGGGAAGATGTGGTAAAGAAGAGTCCGAATAAGGCGAGAGGGCATAATGAAGTAGGTGTTGCTTATAACGATAAAGGATGGTTTGATAAGGCAATAGAGCATTTTCAGATTACTATAAGATTAAAACCTGATTATGCAAAGGCCTATAATAATCTTGGAGTTATATATATGAAGGCAGGAATGATAGATAAAGCTATTGGCGCCTTTCAAACTGCCTTAAAGATAAATCCTAATTATGCTGATGTCCACTTTAACCTCGGAATGGCTTATGCGGAAAAAGGCATGATGGGTGAGGCTGCAAGACACTATCAGGAAGTCATAAGACTTAATCCTAATGATGAGGCAGCGAGGAATAACCTGAACAGGATATTGCAAGGTAAAAGGTAAGACCTGTTAGAAATTCCAGTCGTTGCGACTTGTCTACGACCCATGGGCAACCGAGCGGGGCATTATTTCTAACGGGGTAAATATTATTTTCGTTTTATTACTACCTGCTGTTCATGTTTCATCGGTTCCTCCTTCTGTGTCCCAGTTTATACTGGGACACCTAAAAAGAGTTGCCTAATTACTGAGCATGAACCCCTGTCCCCTTTTCTATCCCCCTTATTCATTTGCGCGGAGATATGGATAGGATGCGCCCTCGTCAATGCCCCAGACGTTAGTGAAATCCCAGCCACTGAAACTTGCCTGCTGCTTCATCTGGACAGTTGTCAGTCCTGTGCCGCCGTCGCTTGTAGTCTGCCCTGAGGTCTCAGTGTCCCAGTAGGAATTGGTGATAGCGCCGCCATAGTTGTTATACCCCACCAGCCCGCCGACACCGTTGGTGCCGGTTACGCTGCCTGTGCTGTAGGAATTGCTGATAGTGCTGTAGTGGTTCACCCCCGCCAGCCCGCCGACACCGTTGGTGCCGGTTACTGCGCCTGTGCTGTAGGAATTGCTGATAGTGCCGGAGATCCACCCCACCAGCCCGCCGACATAGTAATAGTGGTTGGTGCCGGTTACTGTGCCTGTGCTGTAGGAATTGGTGATAGCGCCGTGGTTCCACCCCACCAGCCCGCCGACATAAGAGTAGCTGCCGCTGCTGGTAACATTGCCTGTGTTGTAGGAATTGCTGATGGTGCCGCCATAGTTATACCCCATCAGCCCGCCGACATAGTTGCTGCCGGTTACGCTGCCGCTAACCAGCCCCACATTGCGGATAGTTGCTGCATTCGTATATCCGAAAAGCCCGACATAATCTGTAGAAGGTCTGTTGATGTAAAGCCCTGTGATGGTATGCCCCAAGCCGTCAAAGGTACCGGTGAAATTCGTGCTGTTATCGCCCACAGGCGCAAAGCCCGCGCCTCTGTTCCGTTTGGAGGTTACAGAGGCGTCTATGTTACTGCCGAGGGCATAATGCCCAGCAAGGTTAGCACTCATATTCTGCAAGGTATTCGTTGATTACAGTGTAGGCATTGCCCGCAATAGTGAGACTTTGCTTGTTGCCGGAAAGGGTGATGACCGCGCCGTTGTTCAAAGAGTAACTGCCGCCCGCTCCGGTATTGCTGGGCGTAAGGATTAACCCTGCTTTGTTGCCTGTGGTAGTGATGTTAGAGTTGACATTTACATTGCGATACGCAGAGAGGGTGAGCGTGTTGTTTGCTCTCCAACCTACTGTGTCATTGACAAAAATATCGCCATTGCCTGCGCCTATTGCAGATGTCTGAACGGTGACATCGGTGCTGCCAAGATTGGTGGAGAGTTGGCTGCCTGTAATATCCCCGCCGCTTGCCGCGATGGTGTAGTCTGTGGGGTCTATGAGCCATGTTCCTGTTTTGCCGTAAGGCGCAAAGGTGGTGATGATTGCGCCGTCAGTTACTTGGACGCTTGCCGCCGAGGTTTCTATAAACCCGCCGTCACCGCCATTTGGGGCAGAGGCGTCAAGGGTGCCGCTGACATTAACTGCGTTATTTTTCATGCCGCCGAGCAGATAGATTTTTCCGCTTCTGTTTTCTATGGTCTGAGCCTGTATTATGCCCTCATTGTTTATTACTGTCTTTAAAAGGTCTCCTGCGACCTTTGCTGAGAGTATTATCTCTCCGCCGTTTGCTGTAATTGTTCCAGTGTTCTTTATGCCCAATGCCTCTTCCGCCGTTGCCTTATCAATGGTAAAGCCGATAAGGTCGTTGCCTGCAAAATTCAGGGTTACCTCATCTCCTGAAAGAAGCATAACTCCCCCTTTTTCCCCCTCTTTAGCAAAGAGGGGGTTGGGGGGAGTTGTTGTTATAGTCCCTTCATTGGTTATTGAAGGCGAGATGAGGACGACATAGCCGCCGTCTGATGAGGTTATGTTTCCCTGATTGGTTATGGATGAAAGGGAGGTTGATGAGTTGATGAATTTATAATTGCCGCTCATAAAGTCATTATCTTTGATATTCAAAGTTGAGCCGAGAAAACTGCCTACATTGATTTGCGCTCCATTTCCTATGAGCAGTCCGTTGGGATTGATGACCCACACCTGCCCGTTGGCAGAGAGTTGCCCGTAAATCAGGGATGGGTCTTGTCCTATTACACGGTTTAATGATATTGAACCGCTGTTTGGCTGGAAGTATTGGACTTTTTCATTTGCCCCTATTGAGTAGCCCTGCCAGTTGATTATGGATTTGTCTGTTGTCTGGTTTATGTGCATTGTTGCTGCATTTGGCTGTGTGATTGTTGATGAGCCTGCAGCCACATTTCCATCCTGCGGCAATGCCCAGACCGTAGTGCTGAACAGCATAGATGCTATCTGCAGCATTACAAATGCCCTTAACCAGAGCCTATTTCTTTTGTCTGCAACGTTAAACATATAAAATCCTCCTTTTTGACTTAAATATGTCTATACTCATTGATATTGTCAACGCTCAAAAACTCACCGCCGCCTGCAAATATGTTTCTGAATTTTTTGAGTTATATTTTTCATTTGTCTCAGGCACTGCCCAGTCCAGCCTCAATGAGAAGCGCTTTCCTACATAAAGCCTTATGCCTGCGCCTATGGATGTCAGGTAGTCGTCTTTGTTTTCTCCGGGCTGGACATTGTTTTTATATGCCCCTCCGTGGTCGGCAAATAAAACGAGTTTGATTGTGTCTCCAATATTTTGATTGAAGAGCTTTGTTTCGGAATATATGGGCGACAGGTGGAGTTCTGCTGAAACAAGATAGCCTGAGTCTCCGCTTTGTGATGACGGCCTGAAACCACGGACGCTTCCTGCCCCTCCTATATAGAACTGCTCGGCTACAAATAATGCATCTCCTGAAATCTGTCCAGAGGCTTTGAGCATGAGGTGGTTGTATCCGGGAAGTTTCTGAACCCTCACTGCATCAAGTGTATATTTGCTGAATCCGCCGTCTGCTCCAAGTCTGCTTGTGCCCTGCTCATCCTTGCCCGCTCCTCCCAGCATGTTAGATATGCCTTGATAGTACGTAAATGTTACTATGTTTCTGCCCTGAAGTCTGTCAAAGAAGTCATAACTTAATCCCAAATTTATTGTCCTTATATCGTCCTTGCTGTTTAAACTGTCCAGTATGTATTCATAGACATCTTTGTAGTCAAAACCAAATTTTACATCTAATGTCTGAGCCCTCTTTTTGATTACAGGATGGGTTATGTATATGCCTGCTGCATGTGCCTTCCCATGTATGTCAAGGATTGTGTATTGCTCTCCTGCCTCGTATATGCTGTTTGCGTAGTAAACACCGAGCTTTGTGCCGTTGTAATCTATTGGGAAAAGATATTCTGCCCTTCCGTATGAAAGTTTGTTTAAATCAATCCTGTCAAGCCCTGTTAGACCTCTTAAGAGCAAATAATCTCCACTTGTAAGGAGATTGCCTATGTTAAATGCGGCATTTAGTCTGTGTTTGCTTGTGGTGTTTGTGCCGAAGTTGTCATAAGACAGACTTCCTGATATGGGCTGGCTGTCTTTTGCCTGCGCTGTGATGTCTGTTGTGCCGAAGTCTTTGCCTGCCTTTAGTGATGCCTTTACATTGAGGGATGGGTATTCGTTGAGTATGAGCAATGCCCTTTCAAGAGTTTGCTCTTTAAGGGATGGGTCTTTCCTTGCCCTTTCAATGTGTTTTTGTATGAATTCGCTGCTGTAGTGTTTGCTGCCCGTGACAGCAATGTCTCCTATTTTGCCCTCTATTACCCTGATTTCTAATATTCCGTCTTTGATTTCCTGCGGAGGTATGTAGGCATATGCAAGGATGTAGCCTTGTTCACGGTATTTTGCTGTTATGTCTTCGGCTATTTAGTTTATTTCAGACAGGGTGAGTTCTTTGTTTTCATATTTTGAAAGGATTGTTTTAAGGGTTTGCCCATCTATAAGGAAGGGCTGCGCCCTGTAAATTGATTTGTTTGATGAGGATTTTTTTGCCATCGGGTATTTGTTCCGGCTTTTCTTCCTTTTTCTCAATTATGGGTTGTTCGGGGACTTGTTTGGGAAGTATTTCTTTTTTCTCTAATTGTTGGAGTATCTCACCGCTTTTTTCCTGTGCGAGGGATGCTTTAAATGGTCTAACGAGTAAAATAAATGCAATTAACATACTTAAAGGCATGGCATGTCCTCGTCTTAAATAATGCGCTTTTTCTTTTATCGTCATTTGTTTTTTGCCTTTGGACCCATATAGCCATATGCTGCTTGTGCGTGACCACTTGATGTTGTCCCTTCCTTTAGTTGAAGAAGGCAGCTATGTGCAATAAAATGCTACAATTGGGGAATACAAAAGTCAAGCAATAAATAAAACTTGTATACCTTTAGGGATAAATGGATATCGAAACAACTGATTTTCTGATTATAGGCAGCGGAGTGGCTGGACTGAGGGCTGCGATAGAGCTTGCGCCCCAAGGGAACGTCCTTGTCGCAACAAAGGACATGCCCAAAGAAAGCAGCACAGAATACGCTCAGGGAGGCATAGCTGTTGCGCTGAGCGATGAAGATAAGGTCGGGATACATTTTGAAGATACGCTAAAGGCCGGTGACGGCCTCTGCAACGAGGACGCGGTAAAGATTCTTGTTGAGGAAGGCCCTGAAAGAATTCTTGAACTTATATCATGGGGCGCTGCATTTGACAAGGAAGGGACAAAACTTGATTTCGCGATAGAGGGAGCTCATTCAAGGAAAAGAGTGCTGCATGCGCATGGAGATTCCACAGGCAAGGAACTGGAGCGCGTGCTTTTGAACAAAGTGCGTTCTTTCCCTTCGGTAAAAAAATATCCTTTTGCATTCACAGTTGACCTGATCATAAAAGACCGTGAATGCTGCGGAGCATATATTCTGAAGGATAGGAAAATGACTGCAATCATTGCAAAGGCAACCATCCTTTGCACAGGAGGCGCAGGACAGATATTCGCAAGAACAACCAACCCCATGGTGGCAACAGGAGACGGCATGGCAATAGCCTTCCGCGCAGGCGCTCAGCTTGAAGATATGGAGTTTATCCAGTTTCATCCCACAAGCCTCTACTCTCAGTATGCCCCGCAGTTTCTGCTCAGCGAGGCCATGAGAGGCGAAGGCGCAATTTTAAGGAATATAAACAAAGAGCCCTTTATGAAAAATTATCACCGCGATGCGGAACTTGCGCCGAGAGACATTGTATCAAGGGCGATAATCTCAGAAATGGTTAAAACTGAAAGCAGCCATGTGTATCTTGACATGACCCATCTCGAAAAAGATTTTGTCAGAAAACGGTTCCCTCAGATTTATTCTACATGCCTTCGATACAACGTAGACATAACAAGCGGCCTGATACCTGTATCCCCGGCTGCCCATTACATCATGGGAGGAGTAAAAACTGACATCAATGGCGTTACAAGCATAAAAAGGCTCTCTGCGGCAGGCGAAACAGCATGCACAGGCGTGCACGGCGCAAACAGGCTTGCAAGCAACAGCCTGCTTGAAGGGCTTGTTTACGGGGCACGCACAGGCAGCGCAGCATATCAATCATCTTCTGATTCTGACATAAAAAATATGACGGCTGTGAAAGAGCATGTATCAGAGTATGCTGCATATCATTCCATTCCGGAACATGACGAAATAAGAATGACCCTGAGAAAGCTCATGTGGGACAGAGTTGGAATAATAAGGTGCGGTGAGTCTCTTAAAGAGGCGAGGGAAAAACTTTCAGAATGGGCCTTCATACTTGACAAGGTCTTTTACACAAGGCGTGAACTTGAATTGAAAAACATGCTTACAGTTGCAATGATGATTACTGAGGCCGCCTCTCTCAGAAAAGGAAGCGTGGGAGCGCATTACAGGTCTGATTTCCCGGAAAAGGGCCAAGACTGGCAGAAACATATTGCGCTGGCAAGAGAAGATGATAGAATAAAATATAGTCCGGCATAAGAGATGTCTCAGAAGAGGTGATAATGAATACCAGAAAAACCAAGATTGTCTGCACAATAGGCCCGGCTTCATCAAGCCGCGAGACAATACGCTCTCTTATAAGAAAGGGGATGGATGTTGCAAGATTAAACTTCTCTCACGGCGACCATGCCACTTACAAAAAGATTAACATAGAAAAGGGGACAGGTACATTTATTCATTATTTTGGTTAAATTGAAAAGCAGCTATGGCAGTTGGAATTTGCCGGTAGCGGACATATTTAATAAACAGCATTCCGATTATGCCGACAGAGTTCCATGCATTCCCTATCCCCTTTTCTTTCCCCCAAAACAATTCCTTTATGCTAAAATTATATCGAAAGGAATTAGTGTCATGCTTAAAGCGGAGAAAATAAAAAAAGAGATAGATGTCCTGCCAACGGCTATGCTGGATGACGTGGAGAAGTTTATCAAGGGACTTAAGACACGCAAGAAAAACGGCAAAAGGAAATCCTCTCTTCTGGCTGAGCTGGCTGATATAGCTGCCGATATAGATTTACCAGGGGATTTCTCAAAACACCACGACCATTATCTTTACGGCCTCCCCAAAAAATGAGCGGCATCTTCCTCGACACCGGCTATTTGATAGCGCTGCTCAATAAAAAAGATAACCTGCATAAAGCTGCTGTAGAGGCAGCAGAAAAATATCATGGCCCTTTTCTAACCACACAGCTTATTCTTATTGAACTCGCAAACAGCCTTTGCCTTCCGCCTCAAAAACCGCTTGCAATAAGGATGATAGATAAAATACAGGCCGACCCCCTAACCACGGTTATCCCCGTTACTTTTGACAGATTCGAAAAAGCCCTGTCACTCTATAAAAAGCGTAATGACAAGTCATGGGGCATGATAGACTGCTTTTCATTCATTGCGCTGGACGAATTCGGAGTGAAACAGGCGCTTACTTTTGATGAGCATTTCAGACAGGCTGGATATAAAGTCCCCTTGTTGTAGATTCCTGCTATTTACTATTTCCTGCCCCCATTCTCGCGGAGAAAAGGAAAAGGGGACGGGTGTTTTGTTTAGTTAAAAAGTAGCTACGGCAATTGGAAATTACCGGCAGCGGCCATATTTAGCAAACAGCATTTATCTTATCCATAACCCTTATGGAAAAAGTTACTAAGGCGTTCATAAGTAAGCCACATAATTTGTCATTCCCGCAAGCAAAGCGCGTCGGGAATCCTTGTTAATACGAAGAAAGATTCCGGACAAGCCAGAATGACAAAAAAAGAATCGCTTAACTTGAGTTATAATACCTGCAGTATTCTCTGACAATGATTAAAAGTGGCACTGAAAATATACCGAAAGGCTGTTTTAACAAAGGTTAAAAGGAAATAATGAAAGACCTTTCTATTGGCGCAAACATAGCTTGGCAGATAGCTGCTCATGAGGCAGCGGCTGCAAAGTTTTCTATATCTGAAGAAACATAGAGAGGTAGAAAAGAAATGAATACCAGAAAAACCAAGATTGTCTGCACAATAGGCCCGGCTTCATCAAGCCGCGAGACAATACGCTCTCTTATAAGAAAGGGGATGGATGTTGCAAGATTAAACTTCTCTCACGGCGACCATGCCACTTACAAAAAGATTGCAAAACTTATAAGAGATGAATCCGGAAACCTTAAAAAGGCAGTGGCAATCCTGCAGGACCTGCAGGGCATCAAGATACGGGTCGGGCTTGTCAGCAACGGCTCAGTAGAGCTTAAAAAAGGCGCAGAGATATTTCTGCACAGCGGCAAAGAGGTCAGCAATGACAAGCACATATTCATTTCATATCCTGCGCTCAGAAAAGATATAAAGACAGGCGACAGGATACTCTTTGATGACGGTTTGATTCAGGCAAATGTAACAGGCAAAACCCGTGATGGATTAAAGGTAAAAATTGTTGAGGGCGGTGTTTTAAAGAATAAAAAAGGAGTCAATCTCCCTCATGTGAAAACAACCTTGCCGTCCTTCACAGATAAAGATAAAAACGACCTCAGCTTCGGGTTAACAATCGGTGTTGATTATGCAGCGCTGTCATTTGTAAGAAGCGCAGGTGACGTAAGGGTTGTAAAGGAATGGCTTAAAAAAAGGCACGCATCGCTGCCTCTGATAGCAAAGATTGAAAAGCCTGAGGCGATTGATGATATTGACAGCATACTTGATGAGGCGGACGGGATAATGATTGCAAGGGGAGACCTCGGAGTTGAGATATCGCCTGAAGAGGTTCCAATAATACAGAAGATGCTTATCAGCAAAGCCAATGAAAAAGGAAAGCTTGTAATAACAGCAACACAGATGCTGGAATCAATGACAGAACATTCAAGGCCGACCAGGGCAGAGGCAACAGATGTTGCAAACGCTGTAATAGACGGCAGTGATGCGCTTATGCTCTCCGCAGAGACGGCGACAGGGAAATATCCTGTAATTGCAGCAAGGATGATGGACAGGATTATAAGATATACAGAGTCTCAATCCTTAGCCAGACATGATTATTCCGGCTTTGCCATGCTCTTCTCTGACTTTTCAGGCGCCGTTGCCGAAGCTGCATGCACCGCAGCAGGGGATATTCATGCAAAGGCCATTGTTGCATTCACTCAATCGGGGTTTACGGCAAGGCTTGTATCCAAGTTCAGGCCCGAAGTTCCGATAATAGGCGTTACTCCTTCTTATGACAATGTTAAGCGAAGGATGTCTCTTTACTGGGGAGTTACGCCGATGCTCATATCTCACGTATCTAATACGGATAATATGATTCAGAAAGTAGAAAAATTACTGATTGCCTCCAAGATAGCAAAGAGAGGCGATAATATTGTCATAACCGCAGGCTCGCCACTTATGAAACGGGGCACAACAAATCTCATAAAACTGCACAAAATTTCGTAGATAGTGTGCTGTCTGTAACAGTTCTTTACATATTTTTTATTGTCATTCCGCACTTGATGCGGAATCCAGTCCTTGTTTTTTCTGGATTCCCACTTTCGTGGGAATGACGGAATTGTGTAAACTTATTTACGAGACAGGACGCTATGGAACTTTTATTTCATACGCCTTAATCTTGCGGTGCAGATTGCTTCTTTCCACATCCAGAATCTCAGCTGTCCTTGATATATTCCAGTTATTTTCTTCAAGCTTCTTTGCTATATAATCTTTCTCAAAGGCATCTCTCGCGTCCTTGAGCGTTTTGTATTGGAAATAGTCGGAGCCCTCGTGTTCAACGTGGATAAAGAGATTCCTGGCGTCTATTATATTTGAAGGCGTCATTATAACAAGCCTCTCTATGACATTCTTAAGTTCCCTGACATTTCCGGGCCAACCGTATGACTGGAGATATTTCAATGCCTCGGGCAGTATCTTTCTGGGAGGCTTGCCGTATTCTGCCGCAAGAGAATCAAGGAAGTATTCAACAAGAAGCGGGATGTCCTCTTTCCTTTCCCTCAAAGGCGGGATAAATAAAGGTATAACATTCAGCCTGAAGAAGAGGTCTTCCCTGAAACTGCTTTTCTTTACTTCTTCCCTGAGGTCTTTATTAGTGGCTGCAATTATCCTGACGTCAACATTTATATTTTTGTTCCCCCCTACCCGCTGAAACTCCTGAGTCTCAATTACGCGCAGAACCTTTGCCTGAGTCTGAAGTGACATGTCGCCTATCTCGTCAAGAAATAATGTCCCTCCGTCCGCAAGCTCAAACTTCCCGTTTTTCTTCTCAAATGCGCCTGTGAAAGAGCCCTTCTCATGCCCGAAAAGCTCGCTCTCTATGAGTTCCTGCGGAATGGCAGCGCAATTCACCTCAATAAAAGGCTTCCCTGCCCTCGGGCTTTTTTCATGCATCAGCCTCGCGGCAACTTCTTTGCCGGTGCCGCTTTCTCCGAATATCAGCACACGGCTGTTGCTCCGGGCAGCCATCTCCATCTGTTCCCGCAACTCGCTTATTTTCTGTGATTCGCCGACAAGCTTCCACTTCCTTGTAAGGTTTTCCTTAAGCGCAATGTTTTCTCTCTCAAGCGTCCTCTTTTCAATAGCCCTCTTTGACACAAGAAGCACCCTCTCAAGGGAAAGAGGCTTCTCAAGAAAATCATATGCGCCTGTCTGTGTGGCTTTCACGGCAAGTTCAATACTGCCGTGCCCTGATATCATTATTACCGGGACGTCAGGCTTCATCGCCTTTATCTCCTGAAGTGTTTTAATTCCATCCATGCCGGTAAGCCATATATCCAGAAAAATAAGGTCCGGAGAAGTCTCCCTGAGTATCCTCACTGCTTCTTCCCCTGAGTCTGCAGTCAGAATATCATAGCCTTCATCCTCCAGTATGCCTGAAAGGCTTTCTCTTATTCCTTCTTCATCGTCAACTATAAGAATTACAGGTTTTGACACTTTGCCTCTCCTTCCAATCCTATATATCTCTTATTGGCAGTTCTATAGTAAAGATTGTGCCCTTAGGGCTATTGTCTCTTACCCTGATGTATCCCCTGTGTTCCATAACAATTTTGTTTGCAATAGCCAGCCCCAGCCCTGTGCCGTCCTTTTTTGTAGAGAAATAAGGAAGAAATATTTTGTCTTTATCATCTTCCTTCATTCCCGGGCCGTCGTCTGCAATGTCCATAAAAACTCTGTTTGCCAGCTTATCCATATAAACTTTAAGTTCTATATTACCACTATTCCCCATCGCCTGAAATGCATTGTCAAAAATATTAATCATCACCCGCTTAAACTGCTCGCCGTCCATTTCAACAGGCGGCATATCACCCGGCAGTAAAACTTTTATATTAAATCCCTTATAATCCTTATAGAGTTCCAGCGCCTCGTTTATTATACTTGCAAGGTTTGTCGGCATCTTTTTTATCTCAGGCATCTTGCCAAATCTTGAGAACTCATCAACGAGCCTCTTAAGGCTGTCAACCTCATTCACTATTGTCCTTGTGGAGCGTTCAAATATCTGGTCAAAATCCTTATCCTTCTGTTCCCACTTCTTCATCATTCTTTCTGTTGAAAGCTTTATAGGCGTAAGCGGATTCTTTATCTCATGCGCTATTCTCCTTGCAACTTCTTCCCATGCGATTGCCTTCTGAGCTTTTATGACATCAGTAAGGTCGTCAAAGACGACTAACAACCCTATCGGAGTCGATGCCTTGTCTCTGAGAGTGGTAACAAAGACTCTCAGTATAAGTCTTTTGTCTCCAACTGTCACCCTTACATCTTTCTCTATGCCCTTGAGGTCTTTAATTATTATCCCGCTGATAAGAGTGTTAAGTTCTTCTGATGCAATCATTGCCGTCAGTTCCCTGTAGTTTTTATTAAGTACATCTTCAGCGTTCACATTCAATATAGAACATGCAGCAACGTTGATTGTCAGTATCTTGCCATGCACATCAAGGAACACAACACCGGAATTAATATTCGCAAGTATGTTCTCCATCCAGAGCCTTTCCCTGTCGGATTTCACATAAGCCTTCTGGAGCGTCTCTTTCCCATCCTTCAATCCGGCCACCATATGGTTGAAAGAATTTATCAGCAGCCCTATCTCATCTTCCCTTCTGAGAGTAAGGCGGACATCAAGATTTCCTGATGCAACTTCCTCTGTGGCCTGCGCAAGGCTCTGTATGGGGTCCGTAATCCCTCTTGCAATCCTCAGCGCCACCCAGAGGGCCATGAACACGACAATCAAAGTAAAGAAGGCAAGTATTAAAATATAGTTCATCTTCAAGGGCACTTTCCATGATTCCATGTTCAAATAGTCTTCGTATGCGCTTTTTACCTTTTCAACATTGACTGCAATATCTTTTGGCAGAGTGGTTTCAATAACTACGATTCCTGTCATTTTCCCTCCGGAATATTCCGGAACGGCTGCCCTTATGGTATCTCCACTTTCGCCGGATATGACCTCTGTCCCCTCTTTCCCGTCAAATGCAGCCTTAATCGTCTCTGTTGGATTTTCAGGGCTGCTATTCATACGAATTGTCCTGTAGCCCGAAGCAGACTTTTCTCCTGACACAACTGCCCTTGCAAATTCCATGGCCCTCTGCCTTTCCATCTCATAAACAGACTTAGCAACATTAAGTGAACTGGTAAGAGGCTGCCTGAACTGGGGGGTCAGAAGTTTGTCTATGTAATTCGTAACAAGCCCGCTTGCCACAAAGAACAGAAGCGCTGCAGGTATAGACGTAAGCACAACAAATATTACGACAATCTTTGTCTTGAATTTATAACCAAGAATTTTCTGTTTTCTCTCTATGTAGAGTTTTATAAGGTTCTTGCTGACAAAAAATACCAGGGTCAGAAGCGCAATTATATTCAGATTCAGAAGAACCAGAAGGATTACTATTGTCAAGACTGATACCGTTTCAAGCCTGATGTAATGCAGCTCAACCGCTGAAGCGGCAATTATAAAAACAAAAAAACCTAAGAATAGCAGTCCGTTTCTAAGATTTTTCATTTCCCCTGCCCCACACTGAATTTCGGAGAGTCCTTCACTTTGGTAAACTCCTTTTCCGGCACAAAGAAAAACAGATAACTTATAACAGGAGGGAGCTTTCTTAATCTGGACTCGACTGTTATTCTGACAAAATAGCCGTCGGGCTCAAGTTCTCTTGTATTTGTAAGCTTAATATCTCTGATGCTTAAGGACCAGTTCAATAATGAATCAAGCTCATTGAATCGTCTTTCTACTATTGTCATCCCATCTGACGATGCCGCTACATACTCCTTCTTAACAGGATCAACCCGCAGTGTCTTAACAATAGTCTTTCCGAGGACAAACTCATCAGGCCACATATTCCACACCCTGAACAGGTCTATGTAAAATGTAATCTCTTTTGCTATCCCGTTTTTCAGATACTGCAACTGCTTTTCATCAAGGATAAGCCCTGTTGTAACATATATTTCGTTGTATATATTCTTAGTTTCAGGCCCGATTATCTCCGCAGACCTTGCTATAGAAGGGAAAAACAACAAACAACAAAAAAGAAGTAAAAAGCAAAAAGCAACCTGCCATCTCCTGTCTATCAATTTAGCCTTGACATCTCCTCTGAAAAAATTTATTCTCATTATACCATAATAAAGACAGTGAACAGTGTCTGCAAATCAGTATTCAGTGTCAGTGGTTAGTGTCAGCAATACACTCTCACTGAATTCTGACACTGACACTTCTTAAATAGGAGGAGTAATGGAACTTAAAACAGTAACGATAGACATTCCTGAAAACTGCAATGTCATACTTGGACAGACACATTTTATAAAAACAGCGGAAGACCTTTACGAAATTGTAGTTACAACCGTCCCTCACGCACATTTTGGAATCGCATTCACCGAGGCGTCAGGCCCGTGCCTGATAAGGACAGAGGGTAACGACAGCGGGCTTATAGATGCCTGTGTTAAAAACCTTCAGGCGCTTGGCGCAGGACATGTATTCTGCATACTAATGCGCGGAGCCTATCCTATAAATGTGCTCAACCAGATTAAAAATTGTCATGAGGTATGCAAGATATTCTGCGCAACGTCAAATCCAGTTGAAGTTGTTGTAGCCGCTCTATCCCATGGGAACGGTGTCCTGGGAGTCGTTGACGGTTTAGGACCTAAAGGCGTAGAGACGCCTGAAGATAAGGCTCACAGAAAAGAATTCTTAAGAAAGATCGGATATAAACTGTAAAACTATGCGAATCAGCGGCAGGGTCAAAGAACCGTTATGTCCATTCTGCGGCGAACCGTTTAAAAGGCCGGAGGATATAAAGACCGGGCTTGGAAATGTTTTCACAGGCGGAAAATGTAAGTGCGGAGCAGCATACATCTTAGACCGCTCAGGACACAATCTCGGTGAGGCTTACGTTGATGCCCTTGTATTTGCCTGTAACGGTGATTGGGAAACAGCATGGACACTAACGCCTGATGCAGACTATAAAATAGAATCTTTCCACTATGATCAAGGAAGCCATCAATTAATCGAAAGCATAAAGAAAGGCTTACGGACAAGCGAAAACCTCCTGTTCATTAAAGTGAGAAATAAAGCGCAAAGCGGGCAGGAAAACATTAAGTGACAATAAATAAATATAATTCGCCAATAACTTTTTTTTATTTGACCGAATATATAAAGATATATTACTGTTTATAGTTCAATTGGTAATCTGATTACCTTTAAATCCTTTCTTACAAAACAGAAAGGCTTATTTAAAAATTGCGCGGGAGATTTCTCCCTTACTTATACCAAAG
>CAZHHV010000029.1:0-16335 GCA_964532335.1 uncultured Nitrospiraceae bacterium | reverse complement strand
CAACGATTCCTTTTTATCCTTTACTCCGGTAACATTTATTGTGAGTCAATTCGATTCCTTAATCCCCGCATGTCTCAAACTTAAATAAATGATATAATCTCTTAGTAAATTTATTCTCTTGGTAAGGGGTTTAATTTGAAGATAGCCTATTTTGACTGTTCTTCCGGAATAAGCGGGGATATGTGCCTCGGCGCGCTCATTGATGCGGGTGTTCCTGCAGCAAAACTGGAGCATGAACTCAGGAAGCTTCCCATTAAAGGCTATAAGCTCAAAGTCAAAAGGGTAAAACGCTCAGGGTTCGCGGCAACAAAAGTTGATATTTTACTGCTATCAGCTATCAGCCATCAGCTATCAGCTAAGAAATGGAGCGATGTTGAACGGATAATCAGAGACTCTTCGCTGTCAACTGAGATAAAACAAAAAGGGCTGAGCATATTCAGAAGACTCTTTACAGCAGAGGCAAAAGTCCACGGCGAAACATTTAATACAGCACACCTGCATGAACTTGGCGCTGTTGACTGCATGGTGGATATTATGGGAACCCTGATATGTCTTGAACTCTTAGACATAAAAAGAGTCTACGCATCTCCCATAAATCTGGGCGGCGGCTCTGTCAGGACAAAACACGGAATACTGCCTGTGCCTGCGCCTGCAACGATTGAAGTCCTTAGATGCAAGATTTACTCGGATGGAACACCCTTTGAGTTGACCACTCCCACAGGTGCAGTAATCTTGAAAGAGTTATCTTCAGGGTTTGGCAATATGCCTGATATGATTGTTGAAAGCATCGGGATTGGCGCAGGCAATAAGGATTTTAGAGAGAGAGCTAATGTTTTGAGGGTATTTGTTGGAAAGCTGTCAGCTATCAGCTATCAGCCTTCAGCCCCTGCAGTCACAGTTATTGAAACCACCATAGATGACATGAACCCGCAGATATACGAATACGTGATGGAAAGATTATTTAAGGCAGGCGCTCTTGACGTCTATCTGACACAGTTGATAATGAAAAAAGGAAGGCCCGGAATAAAGCTGACCGTACTCTGCAACAGCAAAGAAAAAGAAAAGATGATGAAGATAATATTTGAAGAGACAACAACAATAGGACTCAGGTTTTATGAGACAGGCAGGCAAACGCTAAAAAGAGAGATAAAGGAAATCAATACAGCATTAGGCAAGGTAAAAGTCAAAATCTCAAAACTCGGTAGCAGGATTATCAGAGTAGCGCCTGAATACGAAGACTGTAAAAAACTTGCTAAAAAACTAAATATGCCTCTGATAGCGGTAATGAAAAGAGTAAAAAGTCAGCAAAAGTCCTAACTCAATAACATTTCAAGCAGCGCCTTTTGAACGTGCAAGCGGTTCTCTGCCTGATCAAATACAGCGCTGTGCGGGCCGTCCATAATCTCATCTGTTATCTCTTCGCCTCTGTGCGCTGGCAGGCAGTGAAGCACAATGACATCTTTCTTTGCGCAGGAAAGAAGTTTGCTGTTTATCTGATAATCTTTCAGCCTCTTTCTTTTTTTTTTTTTTTCTTCTTCCTGCCCCATGCTTACCCATACATCTGTATAAATCACATCAGCCCGCCCCGCAGCCTCTTTCGGATCCCTGAGAATAATTATCTCGCTCTTTGCAGAAGCCTTTGCTTTTTCAAACACTTCGGAATCCGGTTCATAACCTTCGGGACACGCAACAGTAAGGTTCATTCCCATCCTTGATGCAGACTCAATAAGCGAGTTTGCAACATTATTGCCATCGCCAATGTATGCAACCCTCACATCCTTCAAGCGTCCTTTTTTCTCAAGTATGGTCATCAAATCAGCCAGCGCCTGACACGGATGATGCAAATCGCTGAGCCCATTGATAACAGGCATGGAAGAATGCGATGCAAACTCTTCAAGCAGATTGTGTCCGAAGGTCCTTACAACAACTGCATCAAGGTATCTTGAAAGCGTCCTTGCCGTATCCGCTGTTGTCTCGCCTCTGCCAAGCTGTATCTCATTAGGAGTTAAATAGACTGAATGCGCGCCTAACTGATAAATCCCTACCTCAAACGAAACCCTTGTCCTCGTAGATGCCTTCCCAAAAAGAAGCCCGATGCTTTTCCCAATCAGCGGGCATTTGCTGGCATTAATCTCTGACTTCATATCAACCGCCCGCTTCAAAAGTTTATTTATCTCTTCTGAAGATAAATCCCATAATGTCAGAAAATCCCTTTTCATTTCAGATGCTCCTCATTTGTCATTCCGTGCTTGACACGGAATCCAGAGTTCCCTGTTTTTCAAGGACTCCCTAATTTAATCAGCGTCTGGATTCCTGCTTTCGCAGGAATGACATAATATCATTGCTCTCTATATTTTCATGTCACATTGCTCAGCGCTTCATCCAGTATATCAATCATGCTGTCTATGTCTCTTCCATGTACAATCAGAGGCGGAGTAAAACGAAGCACATTTCCGGCTGTACAGTTAAGAAGAAGTCCTTTTTCCATGCACGCCTTAACAATGGATGAACCATCCCTTGTAAGCTCCATACCTGCAAGAAGTCCCATTCCCCTTATATCAGCTATCACAGCAGGAAATTCCTTCTGGAGGCTTTTCAGCTCTTTCCTGAGATATTCTCCCATCCTCGTGCACTGGTCCAACATAAAGCCGTCTTCAAGAATTGTCTCCATTGTCGCTATCGCTGCCGCACATACAAGCGGATTGCCGCCGAATGTGGATGCATGAGAACCCGGCACAAAGGCAGACGCCGCCTTGTCTGTGGCAAGCATTGCGCCTATCGGCACGCCGCTGCCAAGCCCTTTTGCAAGGGTCACTATATCAGGGGCAACATGAAAATGCTCATAAGCAAAGAGTTTCCCTGTGCGTCCCATGCCTGTCTGAACCTCATCAAGAATAAGAAGCAGGTTATGCCTGTTGCACAGCTCGCGCACTTTTTTAAAGTAATCATTGTCAGGGATCTTTACTCCTCCCTCACCCTGTATCGGCTCAAGCATGACAGCGCAGGTGTTCTGTGTTATTGCAGATTCGAGCGCGCTGATATCATTAAAGGCTGCATGTTTGAAACCCGGAACCAATGGCTCAAAACCTTTCTGAAATTTCTCCTGACCTGTTGCCGTAACAGTTGCAAGAGTCCTTCCATGAAATGAATTAACAGCAGTTATTATCTCAAATTTATCCTTACCAAAATGCTCTTTTGCATATTTACGCGCAAGTTTTATAGCCGCCTCGTTTGCCTCGGCGCCCGAGTTGCAGAAAAAGACTTTATCCGCAAAAGAATGTTCAACAAGCAGCTTCGCAAGTTTTATCTGCGGCTCGATGTGATAGAGATTTGAGACATGAATCAGCCGCTGCGCCTGCTTCTGAATGGCGACAACGACCTTCGGATGGCAGTGCCCGAGCACATTCACAGCTATGCCCCCGACAAAATCAAGGTATTCCTTTCCGTCCGCCCCCCACACCTTCATGCCGCGGCCTTTTCTGAGGACAATCGGAAACCTGTTATACGTATTCATCAGATAATGTCCGGAATCTTCGAGAAGTTTCTTGATTTCCATAAGTGATAATAACGAAAATTTAAATAAAAATCAAACGTAACAATAAATTGACAGATTAGAAAAGTTATGATAATTTTGCAGCAGAACTACTATTAATACGGAGGCGGTAAAACCTTGCAGATAATTTAGATGTATGCAATCATAAGAATATAACATGGACAGCAAAGAAAAAGATTTTGTAAACGCCAAGGATATAATAAACCAGTTTACCGTTATTATAAGGACTGCTTATATCCACGACCCCGGAAATATTGCCGTCGCAACAGCCATGGACAGGTTTATTGCGCTTATGAGCCCTTTCATTGAGGCTGAGGGAGAACTGCTGCTGGAGCTTAGAGGAGAGTTCTTCTATATCAACGATAAAAGAGTAAGATACCCTCTTGAGTTCCTGCCAAACTTTGATTTCCTGTCAAGGGAATTCAGGAGAAGAGGACTTGGCAGTATTGCTTTCAAAGATACCTTGCAGCATGAAGACATCAGGACATTTTTGAAGGCATTTATAACATCTATGTTTTCAGAAACAACATTCGAGACTCTTGAAGAAAGCATGTCCGGCATTGACAGCATTAAGGTTGGGAGGCTGAAGAAGATACGGACTGCCGGTGAAGGAGAGCCTGACGTTCGCAGAGTTATAAAAAAGACATATTTCAACGCTGTTTCGCATACAAGGGCTGTCATGAGCAAATTAAAAGCAGGGGAAGAAGTGAGCATGAGAAAGACTAAGAGGGTGGTAGAGTCAATGGTGGACCTGATACTGGAGGAAGAACAGCTTCTTATCGGCATGACATCCATTAAAGACTATGACGAATATACCTATAATCATTCGGTTAATGTGAGCATATTGTCAGTTGCGCTCGGACAGAGAATCGGGTTGAGCAGAAAAGCGCTGACAGAGCTCGGCATTGTCGCGCTGTTCCACGACATAGGAAAGATAGAAATACCAAAGGAAATATTGAACAAGTCTACCAGCTTTACCGAGCAGGAATGGGACCTAGTAAAAAAACATCCCTTCTGGGGCGTAAGGGCGCTGTTGAGGATGAAAAAAATTGACTACACATCAATAAGATCTGCTATCACCTCATTTGAGCATCACATGTACTGCGATCTTTCCGGATATCCTAAGCCGAGACAGCCATTAGATCTGGACTTTTATTCAAAGATCGTGACGCTTGCCGATAACTATGACGGCATGACATCATCAAGGGTGTATGCAAGGATGCCCATGCCGCCTGACAAGGCTCTAAGCCTTATGATGGAAAAGGCGGGGACCCAGCTTGACCCGACCCTTTTTAAGTTTTTTACCAATATGATGGGTATTTTCCCTATAGGCACGCTCGTCATGCTTGACACAAGAGAACTCGGGCTCGTCTATCAAAGCGGCACTATGTTTTTAAACAGGCCAAAGATTCTTGTCATTATTAACAGCATGGAAGAAAAAGTTGATGGCTATGTTATTGACCTTACGGAAAAAGACTCTGACGGCAAATTCGTGAGGACAATTGTCAAAACCATGGACCCGAATAGATATAAAATCAATCTCGCCGATTATCTGCTATAAGACAGCACGCTATTTAGGCGGCTGTGTCTGTCTTTCGGCAATATTAAACTACCTTAACATTAGAGCTGTAGCGCAGTAGCTCAGCAGAGCAGTAGTTTTTAGTGAAACTTGTTTTTGACTGCTGGACTGTTGCTCTACTGCTCTGCTGCTCTAAAATTAGACCCGTGAATCTTGCCTTAATCCAAACACAGCCGCCTATCACATTTTATCAACTCATAGCTCTCTTGGCAGGCATGTGTGATGAAAAAGCTTTACGGCAGCACCTTAGTAAGTCATTTATGATAATAATGAAGTATTCTTGTTTGAATCCCAAGCGATTTAAATAACACAACTAATAAAATCTTGCTGCGTCGTAAAGGTTTTGAAGCGCATATGCCTGCCATATAAATAATTGAACTGTATTTCTTGACTCGATCAAAAACCTGCTGTGGAATTATGAGTTATAATACTTTCATGAAGATAGCGATAACAGGAAAAGGCGGGGTCGGCAAAACAACCTTGTCTGCTGTATTGAGCCATATCTTTGCATCTGAGGGAAAAAAAGTAATTGCAGTGGATGCAGACCCTGATGCAAATCTTGCCGCTGCCTTCGGTATAAGCCGTGCTGAAACTGCAAAGATTAAACCGATAGCAGAGATGACATGGCTGGTTGAAGAGCGGACAGGAGCAAAGCCCGGCAGTTCAGGAGGCATCTTTAAACTCAATCCCAGAGTGGACGACATCCCTGCTGAATACGGCTACAGGGTTGACAACATAACTTTGCTGATAACAGGAAGATCAAAAGAAGCGGCGTCTGGCTGTTACTGCCCTGAAAATGTATTTTTAAAAAGGCTTCTCAAACATCTTATCGCTGAAAGGGATGAGGTTGTGATAGTGGATATGGAGGCAGGCATTGAACACCTTACAAGAGGAACCACCGAGCATGTAGATGCGTTTATAGTGGTAGTTGAGCCCGGGCAGCGAAGCATCCAGACAGCACACACTGTCAAGGAGATGGCAAAGGAACTTGGAGTAAAAGAGGTTATGGCAGTTGCCAACAAGGTAAGAACAGCAGAAGACCTTGATTTCATAAAAGCCCACATGGGCGGCATGAAACTGATAGGCGTTATAAGCTTTAACAATTTAATAATGGAAGCTGACATAAAAGGCATCTCTCCTTATAAAAACTCTCCTGAAACAACGAGAGAAATAAAAAAAATCAAAGACACTCTTGAAGGCATCCTCAATGAGAAAAAGCAGCGATAAAAAAACGCTAAGACAGGAAACCCTTCTTAAAAGAGATGCTATCCCTGAAAACATTAAGGAAGAAAAGGATACTGCCATAAGACAGGGCATAATCCGGCTCCCTGAATTCACAGATGCAAAAACTATATTTTTCTATGCCTCTTTCAGAAGCGAGGCGGATACAATTGAGATGATTAAAATTTCACTCAGCCAGGGGAAACAGGTCATACTGCCAAAGGTTGATAAAGAAAATAAGAAATTAAAGCTCTATGAAATAAAGGATATGAATGAACTCGCAAAAGGCTACATGGGGATATTAGAGCCGTCTGTATCAGAGGAAAGATTAACGGGGCTTGATGATATTGACCTCGTCATCATCCCGGGCGGAGCCTTTGATGTTTCAGGAAACGGGCTCGGCTACGGCGCAGGATTTTATGACAGGCTCCTTGCAGGAATGAAAAAGAAAATTCCGATAATCGCTCCTGCATATGAAGAACAGATTGTTGATAATATACCTTCAGAACCGCATGATGTAAAGGTTAATAAAATTGTTACTGAAAGAAGGGTAATCTCAGCTATTAAGGTGTAGGGAATGTTAAAGGGGAATAATCTAAAAATAGCGGCGAGAGTTGGCCTCTTTCTCAATATCGGCAAGCCAATCCCTTGTGAATAACCACTCGTTTGTGTCTCTGAGTTTCTGGCAGAGAGCTAAAGCAACTGCCCTGTACACCTTATTAGCCATTTCTTTATCCCTGCCCATTAGTTCATCAAAGTCTTCAGACGGCATCTTGATAAGGGTAGTATTTTCTTCAGCTGCTGCTGTAGCAGATGGCAGTCCCTTATCTATAAATGAAAGCTCACCGATTGGACTTCCTTTGCCCAATATCACAATAAGACGACCCTCTTTTGTAATCCTTACGCACCCATCCTTTATAATGAAAAGAGAATCTACAGGTACATTCTCTTTTACAATCAATTCGCCCTGTTTAAAAATCACCTCTTCTGATATCTGATATATTTTCTCAAGTTCATGTTCATCCAGCATGCTGAATAGATCGAACCCTTTTAATATCTCAATAGCCACTTGCACCTTTCCCCCCAAATATCTTTATTTTTGGTATTATTTATAATTACAGCAAAAATTGCAATAAATAAATATAGATCAACAAACACTTAATTCATTAAATGATATAAAATTAAACCATGAGTCAGGATTTTGATTTAGACAGTATAGAAAAACTTTTACAGTCTGTTGACAGGCAGAGGGATCCTGTCCGGTGGTCTACACTGATGAACATGAAGGGAGTAATCCTACAGAATAAGGGCCTATTAAAAGAGTCAGAATCAGCATTTATAAGCGCCCTAAGTGTAGACGATATTCCGCTCAAGTGCAAGATTCTCATAAATTTTGCTAAGACCAACTTCTTTAAGAACAACATTATCAAGGCGCTGGAATTAATCGAGAGGCTATTTGATTTAGCAAAGGCTAACAAGAGAATTCCACTTAATCTCTTTTTGGGATATGGACATCTGTTGAGAGGTCAGATACTCTATCTCAGCAAGAAGGACGAAAAACAGGCATTAAGCGAATTTAAAAAAGCAGAGTTCTATTTCGAGGGAACCACCGATGCCCGGGGCGTAGGACTTTCCTGCCTTGAGATTGCACGTATCCACATCAAAAGCAGAAATCTTACAGCTGCATGGAATTTTTTGAGAACGGCTGAAAATTTTCTGAGCAGGCTGGGCGATGAGGAAAAACTTGGAGTGGCAATATGCAAGGGGATTGCACTGTATTATGCAGGTAAGGAGATGGAGGCCATGAGCCTATTAAAAGAGGTCTACAAAGAAAAAGAAGAATTTGGCAAGGGCCAGTATCTACTAGATGAAATAGTGGATGTATATCTCGACACGAGGAGCAGGATGTTACAGTATCAACATGCCCTTATTTAAGGATTGACGAAAAACCCTTCGCTTCATTTGAGTGTGAAGGCATTACTTTAAAAACTCAGGAATCCGCGCATTTCTCAATATATCTTTATACGTTTCTCTTTCCCTTATTAAAAAATGCCCCTTCCCTTTAACCATTACTTCCGCTGGCCTTGGCCGGCTGTTATAATTTGAACTCATAGAGAAACCGTATGCTCCGGCTCCCATTACAGCAAGATATTCGCCCTGCTTCACTGCCGGCATTTCCCTCTCTTTGACAATGAAATCTCCTGACTCACATATCGGACCCACAACATCGGCAAATATTCCGCTTCTCCTCCTTTTTCCGACAGGCAGAATACGGTGATAGGCGCCATAAAGCGAAGGCCTGAGAAGGTCATTCATCCCTGCATCCACTATCACAAACTCCTTTTCAAAGCCCTGCTTAAGATAGAGGGTTTTTGTAACGAGTATTCCTGCATTGCCGACTATAGACCTGCCCGGCTCCATTATCAATGTCATCTTTCTTCCCTTAAGCAAAGGCAGAAGATTCCTTGCAAGGTCTGAAGGCACAGGCGGTTCTTCATCCTTATACGAGATGCCAAGCCCGCCGCCAATATCAAGGCATTTGATATTCACTCCCTGAGCGCTGAGTTCATCAACAAGGACCAGAATCCTTCTGAGCGCATCAACAAACGGAGACACCTTTGTAATCTGAGAACCTATGTGCTTGTGTATGCCGATGACAGAAATATTTTTAAGCCTGCTTGCAGTCCTGTAATGTCCAACTGCATCTTCAATCGGTATTCCGAATTTATGCTGCCTGAGCCCTGTGGAGATATACGGATGCGTCTCAGTATCAATATCAGGATTAATCCTCAATCCAACAGGCGCCTTTGTCTTCATCTCTCCGGCAATCCTGTTTATCGCCTTCAGCTCATCTTCAGACTCCACATTAAACATAAGTATCTTTGACTTTAGCGCAAACCTTATCTCTTCATCTGTTTTTCCGACTCCTGCATATACAATCTTTTTCGGAGATATGCCTGCATTTAAAGCCGCGTATAACTCTCCGCCTGAAACAATATCAGCTCCTCCGCCGTTTTTTGCAAAGAGCCTCAATATAGCAGGATTTGAATTTGACTTAAGCGCAAAGCAGATTATATGCGGATAACCGTTAAATGCGTTTTCGTACGCCTTGAAATGCCTGAGAAGCGTTTTATAGCTGTAGATATAAAGAGGCGTTCCGTAGTTCTCAGCAAGCCTCCTTACAGGCACATCCTCTGCAAACAGTTCATTCCTCTTATATTTAAAAAAGTGCATTATTTCGCTCTGGTTTCGTTTTATATTTTTTAACACAGTCTGTCTTATAAAGTCAAAAAACTGATATTGCCCGTCTCATCTCCTGCTTTTTCGTGATAGAATACATCTATGAGTTGAACGGCATTTGAAGAGGATTAGGGAGGCAATGGATAAATGAGCAAAAAGAATGAAGGCTCTATTCTCGTTGTTGACGATGACCAATATGTCCTTGAATCTGTTTCAGCGCTGTTAAAAGAGGATGGATATTCCATTTCAACATGCTCAAACGGCGGCGATGCCGTTGCTATGTTCCTTAAAAACAACTTTGATGTTGTTTTAACAGATATCAAGATGCCTGTAATGTCGGGAATTGAATTTCTTGGAAAAATCCGTGAAACCAATAAAGAGATTCCTGTAATCATGATGACTGCATACGCGGAAATAGATGCGGCAGTTGCAGCGATAAAAAACGGCGCATTTGATTTCATAGTCAAACCATATAAGCCGGAATATCTCCTCCATTCAATTGAAAAGGCAATTAAGTATAGCGGGCTTCTGCAGATAGAGAAGAACTACAAGAAGATGCTTGAGGATACAGTTCAAACAAGAACAAAGGAACTTGCGGATGCGCTTATTATGGTCAGAAACATGACCAGCGAGGTTATCAGGCGTCTGACAACAGTGGCAGAATACAGAGATACCGACACCGGAGCCCATATCTCGCGGGTAGGCCTTTATTCGAATAAGATTGCCGAGGCTCTGGATATGCCTATGGAGTTCATAGAGGCCATCACATTCACAAGTTCCATGCATGATATAGGCAAGATAGGAATCCCCGACAACATACTCTTAAAACCCGGGCCCCTCACCGCTGAGGAATTTGAAATCATGAAGAAACATACAACAATAGGAGAAAAAGTGCTCGCAGGTTCAAACTATTCTATGATCAAGACAGCCGCGTCTATCGCATTAAACCATCATGAAAGATGGGACGGCAAAGGGTATCCGAGAGGTTTAAAGGGAGAAGACATCCCAATTGAAGGCAGGATTGTCATGCTTGTTGACCAGTATGACGCCCTTCGCACCAAAAGGCCGTATAAAAAAGGTTTTACGCATGAGGAGACGTTCAAGATAATAACAGAAGGAGACGGCAGGACCATGCCCGAACATTTTGACCCAAAGGTGTTAAAGGCATTCATTGAGATTGCGCCTGTGTTTGAAGAGATTTACGAAACCTTTAAGGACTGAATTAAAGAAAAGCGCAGTAGAGCAGAAGATCAATAGGAAAATACTACTGCGCTGCTGCTCTGCTGGTCTGTTGCTCTATTATCTCAGCATAATTACATCGCCTGCGCTTATCTTCTTTAGTCCGCCTGACGGCAGCCTTAATATAAGCATGCCTTCATCGTCTATATCCTCTGCGATTCCTGAGAACGTATCTTTTCCGGAAACAACCTTAACCTTTCTTCCAAGAGTTGATGAAAGTTTTTTCCATTCGTTGATTAATTGAATTCTGCCGCCTTTAATCAAAACCTTAAACCATCTTTCCAATTCATTCAGTATCGCGGCGATAATTAATGTCCTTGATATCTCACTTTTTTCAAATCCGCCCGCCCCTCCGTCTTTAATCCCCCCTTGCCCCCCTTTAATAAAGGGGGGATGGGGGGATTTTTGGGTGGGCAATGAGGGATTATTGAACTCTTCAATTACAGACGTCGCAACAGCACGGACATCAGAAGGAAACGCATCAAGGCGTGTATTAACATTTATACCGATACCGATAACAGCAAAAACAATCCTGTCCTGATCGGATTTCATCTCTGTGAGTATGCCGCCTAATTTTCTTTCGGATACCATCAGGTCATTGGGCCATTTTATCTTCACTTCAATGCCTGTTGAATTTCTTACAGCTCTGGAGCATGATATTGCGCTCATTATTGTAAGAAGGGTCGCATCTTTAGGTTCAATCTCAGGCCTGACAATTACGCTCATATAAATATTGCCTTTGGGAGGTGAGAACCAAGTCCTTCCGAGCCTTCCCCTGCCTTTTAACTGCCTGTCTGCAATTACTACTGTTCCGTGAGAAACTCCTTTTTCTGCAAGCTCCATCGCAAGCGTATTGGTAGAATCAAGGCTTTCACGAAAAATTATCTCTTTCCCGAAATCACCTTTAACAAGAATTTTCAGTTCTTCAACTGAGAATTCAGGCGTTTTTATAAGCCTGTAGCCCTTTGCAGTGGAACCCTCAATCACATAGCCTTTTTCTCTCAATGCCTTCATCTTTTTCCAGATTGCCGCCCTTGTAATGCCGAGCCTCCTGCTCATCTCCTCGCCTGAGACAAAACCATCTTTTTCCTTAAACATCCTGATTATGCCTTCAAACATTCAAATTCTCTCCTTATCCTTCTCTATCCATCCGCATTCATCATAAAGCACACATGCGCCGCACCTCGGCTTTCTTGCCGCGCATGTTTCTCTGCCGTGCAGTATCATGGCAAGATTAAATGCCGTCCATTTGTTCCGTGGTATCTGCTTCGTAAGTTCTCCCTCCACCTTATCAGGATTTTCGGAATGCGCAATGCCAAGCCTATTGGAAACCCTCAATACATGGGTATCAACGGCAATAGCCTGCTTCCCAAAAGCGCTCCCCAGAATAACATTGGCTGTTTTCCTTCCGACTCCCGGAAGAGTTGTAAGCTCTTCTATGGTTGAAGGCGCTCTGCCTTTAAAATCTTTTACGAGTTTTTGGCAGCAGCCTATGATCATCTTAGCCTTGTTTCTATAAAATCCTATTGACCTTATCTCATTCTCAAAAACATTCAAGTCAGCGCCGGCATAATTTTTTACGCTTTTGTATTTTTTGAAAAGCGTCTTTGTAACTTCGTTCACCCTTACGTCAGTGCATTGCGCCGACAGAATGGTCGCAACGAGAAGTTCAAGAGGATTTGAGAAATTGAGGGCAATCCCCGGGTTGGGATATTTCTTCAGTAAAAGGGTTGTTATTTTTTTAGCGTCAGGCATTTTAAGCATTGTGTCAGTTTTCAGTGTCTGTGTCAGTGTAAAAAAAACTGTCACTGATCACCGACACTGACACTATTCTTCATTCATTATCACCGCTTCAATCTTCCCTTTGAGCCCGTCTGCAAACCTCTTTGCATCGTTCTTATCTCCGACTATTGAACCGTAATGCATCGGGATTGCAATCCTGGGCTTTATGTCTAACGCTGCCTTTACAGCCTCATCAGCGGTCATTACATAGGTTCCAGAAACCGGAAGAAGCGCAATATCGCATTTGTAGTTCTTCATCTCAGGAATATGATCCGTATCCCCCGCTATATAAATCCTCTGTCCCTTCACGGTGAATATATACCCGACCCATCCTCTTTCTTTTACATGAAACTGTTTGTTTGTGTTATAAGACGGCACTGCCTCAATCTCAATGCCTTCAACATTAATCTTATCGCCGGGCTTAACAATTTTTATTTTCCCTGAGAGCTTCTTTGCACAGTCCGCCACTGTTACAATCACAGTATTGGCATTCTGAATCTTCTTTACATCCTCAGGCGAGCAATGGTCATAATGCTCATGCGTAATCAGGATTATATCGGCGCTGTCTGCCTTTTTAATCTTAAACGGGTCTGTATAGATTACCTTCTCTCCTGTAATCTTAAATGTATCGTGCCCGAGCCAGTGAATATCTTTCAGCATACCCTTCACCTCCTTAACTTCTGCATTTACTGCAAAAGGGATTAAGAACAAAAAACTTAAAAAGATAAAAGCTGTCTTTTCCGCTCTACGAGCCGTCGGCATATATCCTCCTTATATGTGCAAAACAGGATAAAACCAGCTTCCTGTGAAAATTATATCACAATTATTCCTTCATCAGTGCAAATAACAATCCCAAATCCCGATTTAGAAAATGTCCCTTTTTCATAACTCCCCTCCCCTTGTGGGAGGGGATAGAGGGGAGGGGTAACCTTCTGGGTTGTTTTCACCCTCACCCTAACCCTCTCCCATCAAGGGAGAGGGGACTTTAAGGAATTTCTATCTCTGTTTTAGGGAAGTGGAATCAATATGGCGATTTCTGTTAATTTATTAATCATGAAATACATCCAAATCACAAGCGCCTCAAATCCCAAAATCAAAGAAGCATTGGACATTAAAAACAAGCGGAGCAAATACAAACACGCCGCATTTATTATTGAAGGCCCGCATCTTGTAGAGACGGCGCTGGCGTCAGGCAATAAAATAAACACGGTCTTCTTCACAGATTCATTCAGGGCAAAAAAGGATGGGCAGAAGATATTAAGAGAGATTGGGAAAAAGACAGGTGAAATCTTTGAGGTTACAGAACAGATAATGAACAAGCTCGCTGATACAGAGACTCCTCAGGGGATTATTGCAATTGCATCGTACGCCGCAAAAAACCTTGAAGAAATTAGATTCAAATCAGTTCCATTAATTGTGGCAGTTGACGGAGTGCAGGAGCCCGGGAATTTAGGGACAATAATAAGAACTTCCGATGCCGCAGGCGCTGATGCTGTGATAATTCTCAAAGGCACATGCGATGTCTTCATGCAGAAAACAATAAGGGCGACTGCCGGAAGCATATTCAATGTCCCGATAATTTATACCGGCACAGATAAATTCCTTGAATGGCTGAAACTAAACGGCATAATGCTCATTGCAACAGCGCTTGATTCAGGCAAATTAATCTTTGACACAGGACTGAAAAACCCAATTGCCTTTGTGTTCGGCAATGAGGCTCACGGCGTGAGCAGTGAGATTAAGAGAAAAGCTGATTTACTATTGAAGATTCCAATCTATGGAAAAGCCGAAAGCCTGAATGTCTCAGCCTCAGCAGCGGTATGCCTTTATGAAGCGGTAAGACAGCGTCTGAGTGTCAGTGATTAGTGTTAGTGTCAGTAACTCTTTTGCCTGACACTGTTCGCTGTCACTTACACTTTATTTCGGTATCCGCATCTGTGCTACCTGAATCCTTGTTACTGCTCTCTCTAAAGAAGTCTCTGCTCTATGAAAGTCACATTCCTCACATTTTTTAAGCCGTTCTTCAGCCCTTTGCATTGCAGCCTTTGCACGTTCAACATCAATATCCTCGGATCTTTCAGCACTGTCTGCAAGCACAAGGACTTTATCTGAACTGATCTCAGCATATCCCCAGTTAACAAAAAAATACTTGGATTCTTTGGCTGTTTTTGCTATGAGCATACCTATCTTGAGTGTTGTCACAAAAGGCACGTGCCCGGGAAGAACACCGAATTCTCCTTCGCTTCCGTTAGCGGTAACCTCATCAACCTCTTCGCTGTATATCAGGCCGTGAGGTGTGACTATCTCAAGCAGTAATTTCCCTTCTGCCATTATCCCCTCGACCAGCCAAGCTTCTTTGCGTTTTCCTCAACCTCTTCAATAGGCCCTGTCATATAAAACGCCTGTTCAGGGATATCATCATATTTACCATCAACTATCTCCTTAAAGCTTCTTATTGTATCAGCGACCTTGACATACTTGCCCGGCCTTCCTGTAAATACCTCTGCAACATGGAATGGCTGGCTGAGGAACCTCTGTATCTTCCTTGCCCTTGAAACCGTGATCTTGTCGTCTTCCGAAAGCTCTTCCATGCCGAGGATTGCTATGATGTCCTGAAGCTCTTTGTATCTCTGGAGTATCTTCTGAACGCTCCTTGCGACTGAATAGTGCTCTTCTCCTATAACCTTTGGATCAAGAATTCTTGATGTGGAATCCAGAGGGTCAACTGCAGGATAAATACCAAGCTCTGTTATCTGCCTTGAAAGAACAACTGTTCCGTCAAGGTGTGTGAATGCTGTTGCAACAGCAGGGTCTGTAAGGTCGTCAGCAGGAACATAGATAGCCTGCATTGAAGTGATTGCGCCTTTCTTTGTTGTTGTAATCCTCTCCTGCAAAATTCCCATGTCGGTTCCGAGTGTCGGCTGGTATCCGACAGCAGAAGGCATTCTTCCAAGGAGAGCTGAAAGCTCTGAACCAGCAAGTGTGTATCTGAATATATTGTCTATGAATATGAGAACGTCCTGCCCCTCATCCCTGAAGTACTCCGCGCATGTAAGGGCTGTAAGCGCAACCCTGGCCCTTGCTCCGGGAGGCTCGTTCATCTGTCCGTAAATTAGGGCGACTTTTTCGAGAACGCCTGAATGCTTCATCTCGCCGTAAAGGTCATTTCCTTCTCTGGTCCTTTCGCCGACACCTGCAAATACTGAAACGCCGCCATGCTTCATGGCAATGTTATGAATCATCTCCATGATAACAACTGTCTTGCCGACGCCTGCGCCGCCGAACATTCCCATCTTACCGCCTCTTACGAATGGAACAAGGAGGTCAAATACTTTAACGCCTGTTTCAAAAACCTGTGTAGTCGGTTCCTGCTCGCTAAAATCAGGCGCCGGCCTGTGAATCGGCAATCTCTGTTCTGCTTTCACAGTACCCAGTTTATCAACGCCTTCGCCTATGACATTAAGTATTCTTCCAAGCACTGCCTTTCCAACAGGAACAGTGATAGGCTGGCCTGTGTCAACTGCGGGCGTGCCTCTTACGAGTCCGTCTGTGGCAGACATGGCAACTGTCCTGACCTTGTTATCACCAAGATGCGCAGCAACCTCGAGAGTGATCCTGATGTCGGGAATGCCTTTTGAGGCGTCTCCCTTTTGTTCAACAGTTACTGCATTCAATATTTCAGGCATCTTGTCTTCAAATTCAACATCAACAACTGCACCGA
>CAZHHV010000028.1:0-16805 GCA_964532335.1 uncultured Nitrospiraceae bacterium | reverse complement strand
CAATAAATTCTTCTGAAAAGTCTTCCATTTCTATTGTCATAACAGATTCCGGGGACACCATACTTAATTTTCAAATATAAAAGGGGGACAGGCTACTTTTTTAGAAATGAAAACGCAAAAAGGGACTCTGCGGGAGCAGGTTTGTAACCTGCTCCCGCCTTATATGCTGCTTAAATTTTTTTGAACCTCCTCTTTTCTTCGGCTGGTCGGCGTGAAACTACCAGTTTTCAGCCTCATCCTCTCAGTGAATGTATGAGTCTGCGGACACCCTCATTGACAAGGGAAAAAATAGACTTTCTGAAATAATAATTTTTGTGTATAATGAACTTTATGGAGGGACACAGATGTCTATAAAAGAAAGGATAAAAGGGGAGATAGAGACGCTTCCTGAGAGCATTCTTGCAGAGGTATATGACTTCATCCAGTTTTTAGAGGCAAAAAAAACAGTGAAGTGGAGCACATTTGCTCTCGAATCCGGAGCGTTCGATTTCTGGAAAGATCAGGAAGAAGTAGATTACAGTTTAACCGATCTTAAACAGAGAAATGAATCTTAGTCCCGGGATTATCTCTCTCGTTAGATTCCCGCAATCTGATATTGAGGATGGTAAGTATAGACCGATCGTTTTACTTGCACCGCTGCCGGGTCCATTCGGCGACTGGCTGACCTGCGCTGTTACTTCTCAGTTGCGTCATAAGGTTGATGACTGGGACGAAATCATAGATGCCAACGATCCTGATTTTCTTGCCTCAGGATTAAAATGCCCTTCTCTTATACGACTTGGAAAACTTGCTACACTGGAGTCAAAGGTATTAGAGGGGGTTCTTGGAGAAATATCGCCTCAACGTCTTGATAGATTGCTGCAGAGACTCGGTAAATATCTTCAAAATCAATGATCACGAAAGAACGCAAAAAGGGACTGGCTGTAGAGCTTACTAATTCGGTAACTTTCTGGAGTTTATCAAAAGGTGATCTGCCCCTTAATTTTGATTGCACTGCATTCTGACTTGGAGCACCTACGCCTTCTCCTGACAGGTTTTTTACCCACCTTCTGATGTTCAAACAGGGAAAGAGTTTTCCTCTTCTTACTTTTACCTCATTTAATGTAAAATATTGCACTTATGGGTTACGCTGATGCAATAGATTATCTCTACGGTCTTCAGAAACACGGTATCAAGCTGGGACTTGATAACACCGTGAAACTGCTTTCGCTGTTTAACAATCCACAGGAAAAATTTCACTCTATACATGTTGCAGGGACAAACGGCAAAGGCTCTACATCAGCGATTATAGCTTCAATATTGCAGGCTGCGGGGTTCAGGACAGGATTGTTTACATCCCCGCATCTTGTAAGTTTCACAGAGAGAATCAGAGTCAACAATGAAGAGATTTCCGAATCAGAGGTGGTCAGCCTTGCAGAGGAAATAAGATTCAAGATTCAAGATTCAAGATTCAAGATGACTCCTACTTTCTTTGAATTTGTAACTGTAATGGGGCTGCTGTATTTTAAGAGGAAAAACATTGACTGGGCAGTGGTTGAGACAGGAATGGGCGGACGGCTTGATGCAACGAATGTTCTGTTGCCTGAGGCATCTGTTATAACAAGTATCAATTATGACCACAGCGAATTTCTTGGCAATACCATCTCAGCGATTGCAGAAGAAAAGGCAGGGATAATAAAGGATGGTGTTCCTGTTATCACGTCAGCACAGGAGCCGTCCGTAATGGATGCAATCAAAAAGAAGGCTGGTGAAAAAAATGCCGATCTTTTTATTTATGGAAGGGATTTTTCAGCTGCAATAAAGACAGAGGATACAAACGGAAGTGTTTTTAATTATAATGGCGATAGTAGTTTCGAGGATTTGGTTATATCACTCCCAGGCAGACACCAGGTATTGAATGCAGCTCTTGCAATAAAAACAATTGAAATTGTTTCTAAGAAATCTTCGCATCACGCAATCAGAAATGGGCTTGGAAATATAAAATGGCACGGCAGACTTGAATTCGTCTCAAAGGAACCGCCGATTTTGATTGACGGGGCGCATAACCCGTCTGCTGCAGAAATTCTCGCTGATTCACTTAAGAAAATTTTTTTTAGGGTATACCGAAGAATAATATTGATTGTTGGCATAATGTCCGATAAAGACATAAGAGGAATAATGGCGCCGCTTCTGCCCCTTGCCTCTGAAATTATATTGACAGCGCCCGCTTATGAGAGGGCAGCCTCGCCGCAGAAACTTGCAGAATGTGCAGCAGGGATGGGATTTATGAATATCCATCTGGCACAGACTGTGAAAGAGGCAATTGATATGGCAATAAAATACGGTGAAATAGGGACACAAAGACAAGGAGACACGGAGAAGAATTTCACCGATTCACCGATTCACCCCGTTAGAGATGAATCTCTAAACGGGGTTCACCGATTCACCGATTCGCTTATTCTAATCACAGGCTCGTTTTACACTATAGGCGAAGCTAAGGAAATCTTGGGGGAAAAATCCGTGCTTGGAAGTTTAAGGGAAATGGTATGAAAAGTCGACTGTTCACTGTTCACTGTTCACTGTTCACTGTTTTTTTCCTGCTCACTGTTCACTGTTCACTATTCACTGTTAGTTGTTTTGCTGAAGAGCCTCCGACATTCATAACATCAGATTCTTTAAAGTATGAAAAAAGCACATCAATATATACTGCAAGAGGCTCTGTGCTTGTTGAACAAGGCGAGACAATAATGATGGCAGATGAGATGAAGTATGACGAGAAAACATCAAATATTTTTCCTGAAGGCAATGTGGTATACGACAGCCCGGATATACTCCTCAAAGCAGAAAAGGCAGAATTCAATCTTAATACAAAAAAAGGCACTTTTTATAATGCAGAGATTCTTTCAAAAAAAGATTCAAAAAAAGAAAAGTTCCGCGTCTCAGGCACAGAGATAGAAAAGAGAGGAGAAAAGGAATATTTCATTAAAAAGGCATCACTCACAACATGCGAAAATCCTTCTCCTGAGTGGTGCATCAAAGGCAGGACTGCTGACATAATTATCGGAGACCGCTTCAAGGCGCGTGATGCCACTTTTCATATAAAAGACTTCCCAATTTTATATACCCCATATCTCTTGGCGCCTGCACTTACCGAAAGGAAGACAGGGCTTCTCACGCCTGTATTCGGCTATTCACAGTCAAAAGGATTCTATTACAAACAGCCGTTTTTCTGGGCCATAGATGAAAACAAGGACGCGACATTTATTGTTGACTGGCATACCAAGGCAGGACTGGGAGAAGGGGCTGAATATAGATATGTGACGCCCGGAGATGTAGAAGGCAAACACTGGATCTATCATTTCCACGACAAAAAAGCAGGACAGAACTTTTATGAGCTGAAGTCTTCCCATGCAAAAAGGAGCAAGGATGGTCTTTCCGGATACTGGAACCTGAACCTGTTAAATGAAAAAGGGAAAAGTTTTTACAGGGAATACAGCATCCACCGTTCCGAAAGGATAAACAGATTTCTTGAATCAACCGGCGAGCTGACGCTTCCTTCGGACAATTCACGTCTTTATCTGATGCCGCAATACATTATTGACCTGAAATCTGGAAGCGATACCTCGGCAGTAGCTCAGAGACTGCCTGAATTTGGATATGTTGTTAATCCGTCCAGCGCAGGCCCTTTGGTTTTCTCCATGACATCGGCTGCGTCAAATTTCTCAAGGGACATAGGCGTATCAGGACAGCGTCTTGATCTTTATCCTAAGATTTCGCACTCTTTCGGTGACAAGATTGTCTTATTTCAGAACCTCGGGTTGAGGGAGACGGTATATTCTTTGCATAGAAACGAGGCAGAGGGATTTAAGAGTTCAGTGCACAGGGAAATGTTTGATTACAATATCACAGCGTCCAGCCGGTTCATAAAAAAATATAGCGAGAAATTTACCCACGGCATTGAACCTTCTCTGGGATATACATTTGTGCCGTGGATTAAAAAAGACAAGGTCAATGTCCCACTGTTTGATTCCACGGATCTTTATTCAAGGCAGTCATCAATAGGCTTTTCTGTTTTAAACCGGCTCCTTGATAAAAAAGGCGAGTTCCTTACCGTAAGCGTATCGGAATCGTATAATACGTATGAACGGGACGTTCCACTTTCTCCATTAAGTGTGTCAGCATCTGTTCCGAGGCCTTTCCCTATAACTGCTGATGCCTCCTATAATCACTACAACGACCGTATTGAGACTCTAAACTCAAGTGTATCCATCCCTATCAAGAAGTTTTCATTTTCTTTTGGGGAGAGATACAACCAGCCTAATAAAACTATGTTTTATGATATGGGGGTGAGTTATACTCATTCAAAAAACTTGTCTGCTGAGGTTAAACTCTGGTATGATTCTAAAGGAGGAGGAGTTAGGGATTCCAATTTCATTATGAAATACTTCCAGCAGTGCTGGGGCATGACAATAATGGTTAACAGAAAACCTCCTGATGAGGTAAACAACAAGCCAAGCGAACTCAAAGTATTTGTGACATTTGATTTACTTGGACTCGGCTCTCATACTGCGAGGAAATAGAGATGGTGCTGAGAAAAAAATATTTAGGAGAACTCCTGATAGAAGCTGGTGTGATAACTGTTGAGCAGCGTGACAAGGCAATGCAGGAACAGAAGAGGCTTGGCAAAAGGCTGGGAGAAACACTTGTCAGTCTCGGTATTATTACAGAAGAAGTTATGGCAAAGGCGCTCAGCGCACAGATGGGACTGCCATTTAAAGAACTGCGGTCTATGTCTGTAGCTCCGGGAGTCTTAGATTTGGTGCCGGAGTCTCTTGCGCGAAAACACAGGGCGCTGCCGCTTGAGATTAATAACGGAAGGCTTACTGTTGCAATGTCTGACCCGCTCAATGTCTTTGCGATAGATGAGATAAAACGGGCCACAAGGATGCCTGTGGATACAGTAGTTATAACAGAATCTGCTCTTCTCAGAGCGCTGGACCAATATTATACCAGAGGAGAGATGGATGAGGTTGTTAAGGCCGCAGATGTTTATTATCCTGAAAAGGAAAAGATTGTTGCTGCAGCAGAGGCGATGGTTGAAGACACGCCAATCGTGAAGCTCGTCAATACAGTGGTTTCGCAGGCTGTAAAGGACAGGGCCAGCGACATACACATAGAACCTTATGAGGATTCCATCCGTGTCAGATTCAGGATTGACGGAAAGTTGCATGATATTATGAAACCTCCCAAGCACCTTCATGCAGGCATTGTCTCAAGGATAAAGATACTCTCGGGTATGGATATAGCAGAAAAGAGAGTGCCTCAGGATGGAAGATTCCCTATAAATGTTGAAGGCAGACAGTTTGATATAAGGGCATCGACTCTGCCGACGCATCACGGTGAAAAAATGGTGCTGAGACTGCTTGAAAAAACATCAGGGCTTCCTCAGCTCACGCTTAGCCAGCTTGGATTCACGAAAAATGTGCTTGATTCATATGAAAAGCTAATCAGCATGCCTTACGGGTTTATACTCTCAACAGGGCCCACGGGCTGCGGTAAGACAACAACGATGTATTCGTCTCTGCGTAAGATAAGCGCTGCAGAGAAAAACATAGTGACAATAGAGGATCCCATAGAATATAACCTGCCTAATATAAATCAGGTGCAGGTAAATCCAAAGGCAGGGCTGACATTCTCATCAGGGTTGAGGTCAATTCTCAGGCAGGACCCTGATGTAATAATGGTCGGTGAGATACGAGACACTGAAACAGCATCAATCGCAACACATGCAGCGCTTACAGGGCATCTTGTTCTTAGCACCCTTCATACAAATGAAGCGGTCGGGGCCATAGCCCGTCTGATAGATATGGGAATTGAACCATTCCTTATAACGTCTTCTCTTATCGGCGTTTTAGGCCAAAGGCTTATTGTGAAGATATGCCCTTACTGCAAAGAAAGCTATACTGCTGACGAAGATATGTTAAGGCGTGTGGGAATTAAAGGGAAGGTGCTTCTGCACGGCAAGGGATGCAGCGAGTGCCGTTTTACAGGATACCTCGGAAGAGAAGGGTTATTTGAACTCCTTCTGGTTACAGAGGGGATAAAGAAGCTGATAATAGAAAAAGCGCCTGCAAGCGAGATAAAGGCACAGGCGATAAAGGAAGGCTTTACAACTATGAGGCAGGAAGGCCTCTTGAAAGCAGCGGAGGGTATTACGACGATTGAAGAAGCAATGAGAGTGACGCAGGAGACAGAATAAAAGTGCCCGCTTACATCTATAAAGGGAGGACAGCGGCAGGAGATATTGTAAGCGGTGTTATTGACGCTCCTACGACTGATGCGGTTGCAGAGCAGCTTTTTTCCAAAGGATATACTCCTGTAAAAATAGAAGCGGAAGAAGAGATTCAATCTCCCGCTGATAAGGGATGGCAGATTTTTGACAGGGTAAAGGATGAAGACCTCATAGTGTTCAGCCGGCAGCTTGCAACGCTTGTTACGTCGGGCATATCATTTATCAGAAGCCTGGACACGCTTTCGGAGCAAACAAAGAGCAGAAAGCTCCGCAAGATAATAGAAGAAATAAGAAGAGATGTGGAGAGGGGAAGTTCTTTTTCCGATGCTCTGGCAAAATTCCCGAAAGTATTCTTACCGCTTTATATCAGTATGGTAAAAGTAGGCGAAGAGGCTGGAGTGCTTGACGACATCCTTCACAGGCTGGCATCCTTGCTTGAACATGATGCAATGACGAGAGCGAGGATAAAGGCAGCAACAAGATACCCCGTCATTGTTGTAATAAGCATGATAATTGCCTTTCTTGTGCTCACAACATTTGTTGTCCCTAAATTTGCTTCGTTATATCAATCTGCAAAAGTAGAGCTTCCCTTTCCTACACTGGTGCTTATATTTCTGAATAAAGCGATAAGAACATACTGGCCGCTTCTATTAGCCGTAATAGCAGGCGTTATCTTTGCATTTAGGGTATATGTAAAGACTCCGTCCGGCAGATGGAACCTGGACAAGTTTAAGCTCAGGGTTCCGATAATAGGATCTGTTGTTGAGAAAACTGTTATGTCAAGGTTTGCGAGGATATTTTCTACGCTTTACCGCAGCGGCATTCCAATGCTCCATGCGCTTGACATAGTTGCAGGCACACTCGGGAATATCATCATTGCAAGGGCAGTTGAGGTGATAAAAGAGAGCGTGCGTGAAGGAAAAGGGCTGGCTGTGCCAATGGCAAGCACAATGGTTTTTCCGCCAATGGTTACGCAGATGGTTGCGGTTGGCGAGGAAACAGGAGCGCTTGATGATATGCTTACAAAGGTATCAGACTATTACGACCTTGAGGTTGAATATGCAATCAAAAACCTTTCAACAACACTTGAGCCGGTTCTGCTGGTCTTTCTTGCCGGCGGAATACTTTTTTTAGCGCTGGGGATATTCCTTCCAATATGGGACATGATGAAAGTTATGAAAAGATAATATCAGCCTTTTTAAAAAGGCGGTTTTATCTTGGACTCTTTGTATTCCTACCCCTGTTTTTTTCTGTTTTTGCAGTGGCTGCGCCGCTAATTTTATTGGCAAGATTCAGGACTGTTTTTAAGCGCAGTGTTATTGACCCGGCAGAGCTTATCTCCATTTATAATTTTGCAGAACAATGGACTTACATCCTTGCTGCAGTGGCATTTGTGACGGGTCTGATTGTTGCGTACGCTCTTGTAAGGCCTGCAAGAAAATTATTAAGCGAAGGTGGGGAAGGCAAGAATATAGAGGAATTTAGTTCGCTCGGCAAGGAGTTTACAAGAATAGCTGCATCGCTAAGTAAGTATACTGCAGTGCTTGAAAGCACAACAGGAGGAGTAATGACAGCTGACAAAAGCGGAGCAATAACAATGGTGAACCCGTATGCCTGCCATATGCTCGGCAGTAAGGAAACTGACCTGCTTGGCGAAAATATCGGAACCTTATTGAATATAACAAGGGACTTACAAACAGTTCTGAAGGGAAAAACCGCGGCCTCTGAGCTGAATATAACAAAAAACGGTGAAGGCAGGACCATTGGTTATACACTTTCACCAATAAAAGGCAGATATGGCATAGACGGAGCAGTGCTAAATTTTATGGATACCACAAGGATAAAAGAGATGCACCGTGAGATGCAAAAAACCGAAAAACTGGCGAATATCGGAACACTGGCAATGGAGGTAGCGCATGAGATTAGAAATCCCCTTGCGTCCATAAAGGGACTGGTACAGCTTATCGGAGAGGACATAAATGACAACGAACCGAAGAAGCTTTATATCAATACAATACTCAAAGAAACAGAGCGGCTGAACAGGGTGGTGGACACCCTCTTTGAAAAAAAGACTGCCCCTGCCGAAGATGATACTATCAGGGATATAATCCACAGGGTTGTGCTTTTATGCAGTCAGGGTGCAAAGGATAAGGCTGTAAGTATAAAGGAGGACTATGATGAGGCTGCAGATAAGATACGGGTGGCAGACGAGAAGTTTTTCCATGCGCTTTATAATATAGTCCTGAATGCCTATGAAGCAGTTGGAAAAGACGGAGAGATAGCCATAAAAACAAAGATTACCGATGACTGGACTGAGATTGAGGTAAGCAGCGATTCAGAAATTAGCGGCGGAATGGATATGGATACAATATTTGAGGCGGATGTTACAACCAAGGGGAAGGGACGCGGAATGGGATTGAAAATTGCGAAGGATGCGATAAAGAACATGGGCGGCGACATAACTGTAGAGACATCGGAAGGCAAAACAAAGTTTGTTATATGGCTGCCTGCTAAAATTTAAAATACAAAAATCAAAATGTAAAATTAAGAAAGCTTGAACTTGCAATTCCCTGTAGTCTTGCTACAGGGTGTCCTTATTATGTCATTCTGGCTTGTCCAGAATCTTTCTGAAGGATTCCCGACAAGCGGGAATGACAATGACAACAAAACAAATATCGGATTCTTTGATGTCCTGAGGTCTCTGCCGCAGGGTTTTCATTTTCTAATTATAACCGCCTTCTGAAGAGGACAAAAAACCTTTCTTTGATTTTTTCGCAGAAATTCCGTTTTGTCCACTCTTCCAGTTCTATTTTTGCAGAGTTTTTAATATCTGCCTCAAATACGTCCATCATCTTTTGCCCTAAATTTTTATCAAGTATTCCGACATTTCCCTCATCATTTCTTCTCAGTGACTGAAAATCAAGATTTGCAGAACCTATGATGTTCCAGCAGCCGTCAAACACGGCAGTCTTCGCATGAAGTATCCTGCCTTTATAGTTGTAAATCTGCACGCCGGCTTTCAGCAGTTCTGTGAATGACGCCCTTCCTGCATAATCCGCAGCCAGCACATCGCTTTTTAGCGGCAAGAGCAGCCTGACTATGGCGCCCCTTTTAACAGCTTCCGACAGCATATCAATCATCCTTCTGCCCGGAGTGAAATAGGCTGTAGTGAGAAAGATGCTCTTTCTTGAATGATTGATGCTGTAATATAAAAGTCGTCGTAGCTTTCTCCTTCCTCTCGATGAACTTGCAAATATAGGCAGCACAGGCAGATCATCCGAAATTGAATTTGAGATTTGAGATTTGAGATTTCTTTCATTGGCGCTGACCGCTGACGGCTGAATGCTGTCTGCTGATTTTATCTGTTTCCCGCCCCATAGCAGCCAGCTTTTCTCAAACTCGCTTAGCAGCGTCCCGGCTATCGGGCCTTCAAGCAGTATGCCTGTATCTCTCCACGCCTCTTTATGCTTTTTGAAATAATATCCCCTGTATTCATTTGCGATGTTCAACCCTCCGGTGAATACCTTTTCCCCATCTATCAAAATAAGTTTTTTATGGTCACGGCGGGCATAATGCAATGGAGCGGTCCACTTGAAAGGGTAAGATGCCCTGATATTTATTCCTGCTTGTTTTAATTCTGTCCAAAATTTCCGCGGTGTTCCAAAAGAGCCGAAGTGGTCATAAAGCATGTATATGCGGACCCCTTCTGCGGCCTTTTTTTTCAGCAGCTCTGCCAATTCAATGCCTGTTTCGTCATTGCGGAATATGTAGAATTCAAGACAGACGAATCTTTCTGCGCCTGCAATGGAATCAAATATCGCTTTGAACAGTTCGCCGTTCTTCCACAGAAGGCGGACGCTGTTGCTGCCTGTAAAACTGCCGCCGTATAATTTTTCTATCTCGGGTATTTCAAAGGCTGGTTTTATATATATGCCGTCATACATGATAGAATCATTACCTAAACAATATTTTATGTCAACTGCAATCTTACTAAGGAGTTCATGAGTAAGACCACATCGACTGTCATTCCAGCTTGTCTGGTTTGTCATTCCGACTTGTTCGGAATCATTCTGCGATTCCTGACAAGCAGGAAGGATGCTGGACAAGCCAGCATGACAAATTGGTTTCAGGAGTCCTTTCCTCTATTTGTATGTGCTAAAATATCACATACAAAAAATATTAAAGAGATTCGGAATGACATTCAGCGCTAATGAACATAAGATATTAATTGCAGATGACGATGCCAGCATCCGTTTTTTCCTTGGTGAACTCCTCAAGAAGGAAGGTTTTGAGTTTGATTTTGCAGGGACAGGCGCCGATGCGCTTGACTGCCTGAAAAATAATACTTACAGCCTTGTGCTTCTTGATGAAAAGATGCCTAACATGAGCGGCATTGAAGTTCTCCGGCATATAAAAGCAGAAGGTTATCCTATGCCGGTGATAATGATAACTGCATACGGTTCAAAAGAGCTTGCAATGAGGGCCATAAGAGACGGGGCTTATGATTTTTTCACCAAGCCCGTTGACATAGGGATAGTAAGAACAGTCATAAACAGGGCTATAGAAAAATATGAGTTACAGAGAGAACTTGAAACCATCAAGACTGAAAATCTTAAAGGCATACTCAGAGATGAAATCATAGCCGAGAGCGGGGAGATGAAGCAGGCAGTTGAACTTGCAATAAAAGTTGCGGCAACAGATGTCACAGCGCTGATAACAGGCGAAAGCGGCTCAGGCAAGGAACTTATCGCCAAGGCCATCCATAAGCTGAGCGATAGAAAGGATAATCCTTTTGTAAGCGTAAACTGTGCGGCGATTCCTGAAACACTGCTTGAATCAGAACTGTTCGGCTATGAAAAAGGCGCTTTTACTGGCGCATCAAAACAGCATACGGGCAAATTTGAAAGGGCGTCTAAAGGCAGCATTTTCCTTGATGAGATTGGCGACCTTTCACCGGGGCTTCAGGCAAAGCTTCTGAGGGTTCTGCAGAATAAAGAGATAGAGAGGCTCGGCGGCACAAGAACCATAAAAGTGGATATGAGATTGATATCGGCAACGAATAAAAACCTTGACAGCGCTGTCAGGGAAGGCAGTTTTCGCGAAGACCTTCTCTACAGGGTGAAGGTCTTTGAGATTAAGGTCCCTCCGCTCAGAGAAAGGATAAAGGATATTCCTTTGCTGTCAGATTACTTTGTGAAAAAGTACAGCAGAACAATGGGCAGGAATGTCAAAGGCATTTCTGCATCTGCGGTAAGATTCTTTCTAAGCTATAGCTGGCCCGGAAATGTCAGGGAGATGGAGAATCTCATCCAGCGTGCGATAATCCTTGAAGACACGGATACGGTCAGGGAAGAAACAGTAAAGGGGCTTATATCTAATAATACCGTTAGGGCAGGAAATGGCAGCGCCGGGGTGAAAGAAAGGGTGGAGGCAATTAAGTCAGAAGAGGAAAAGAAACTTATAATTGAGGCGCTTGCAGAAGCAAGGTGGAAAAGGATGGAGGCGGCAGCCCGGCTCGGCATAAGCAGAAAAAGTCTTTTTAATAAAATGAAGAAATACGGTTTGATGAAATGAAAACAGTAAAAAGACATGTGCGTATCTTTTTGTCATTGCGGCAGAGCCAGTCCCCGCTTGACGGGGATCGCCGCAATCCTTCCGCTGTCTGTCATGCTGGCTTGTCCAGCATCCTTCAGAATGATTCCGAACAAGTCGGAATGACAAACCCAAGCGGGAATGACAAACTGTGAGGTTTTACTTTTGCACTTCTTATTAAGTCTCAAACAATCCGCTCAGGACTTTTGTCCTTTCTTCAATATGCCTTGTAATGTTATCCTGATCTGCCTTCAGCCTGTGCAGTTCATCGGCGATGTTAAGGGCCGCAAGAATAGACGCCTTAAGCGGAGCAACGTTCGGCGCAGTGTTGTAAACCTCTTTTATCTTTGCATCGACAAAGGCTGCGATTTTTTGTATATGTTCCTCAGGGGCATCGCCCTTTACAGTATATTTCTGGCCGAGGATATAAACATCTATGCTGCTCACGTTACACTACCTCTAAGGTGTCGAGTTCATTCAGCAGGCCTTCAACCTGACTCTTTATGGCGGTCTTTTCCGCCTGCAGTTTTTCTATCTCGTGGTCTTTATCTGAGAGCTTTGCCTCACGTTCTTTTATCCTGAGTTCAAGAGCCGCTTTTTCTTCCTTCAATGTCTTCACTTTCTCTATTGCGCCTGTTATCTTGTCTTCAAGATTTTTCAGCCTGTCCAATGGCGTAACCTCCTTTTTATTGCTGATTCCCTTCCCGCCGCTTTTTTTTACCGGCGGAGCATCATCAAACAGAGTCCTGTTTTGTTTCATGATGTTTAAGATACCAAGACGCTATGGTGTATTGCAAGTATCATCAAAGATTTTCCGGAATGCCTTTTTCGCCGGGATATTTATGATACTCGAAATAAGTTGTAATAACGCTCTTGGTATAGTTTTTAGTCTCCTCGTAAGGAATGTCCTCGATGAATTCGTCAAATGATTGATAGTTGCCTGCCTTCTGCCATTTTCTCACAACGTCCTCTCCTGCGTTATAAGCTGCGATAGCCGGGGGCAGCGAGCCGAACTCTTTTAACAGGGAGGTTATGTAATATGAGCCGAGACTTATGTTTGCCTTTATGTCAAATATATGATCATGCGATTTTATGTTCAGATTTGCCTTTTTGTCTATGGCATAGGCTGTCTGCGGTATCAGCTGCATGAGCCCGAGAGCGCCTGCCTGTGAGCGCGCCTGCGTGTCAAAACGGCTCTCCTCTCTCATGATGGAAAGAATGATAAATGGGTCAATGCCATATTTGTCAGATACATCCCTTACAATATGCCAGTGGGCAAGCGGATACAAAATATTGCGCACAGCCTCTCTGGACGGTAGCCGTGAGAGCAGGGTCAATGCCTCCCTGTATTCCCCGCATTCCTGCAATTTGAGGGAAACAGATATGAGTTCGTCAGGATTCGTAGTTTTTCTGGCTATAGCGGACAGTTCTGCCGCAGCCTCTTTTGTCATGCCGGCTTCAAGAAGTATTTCAATCCTCTCAGACTTGAAAGGCTTATATCCGGAGAGTTCGAGAGTTCGAGAGTTCGAGGGTTCGAGGGTTTGATTCCCGTTACCTGAACCCTTGAACCCTTGAACCCTTGAAACCTTTTCGTTCCCACGATTGTTCTTCATCTGTGCGAGGATGGTGTAAAAATCCTGTGTTTTAACCGCAAGCTGTTTATAGATATGGCCTGCATTTCCGCCTGTCCTTTCAAGAGACTGAGCCTTCCAGTAGAGGTATTTTGAGCTGCCATAGCTGTCGTAAAGAGATGTGAAGGCATCAAGGGCTTTCTGATAGCTGCCGGCGCGGTAATAGGTCCATGCGATGCCCCATTGAGCGCTTTCAGCCTCGGGCGGATATTTCTCCTTTATTGTTTGATATAAATTCAGCGCTTCATCAATCTCGCCGTTTCTTCTTTTATCCAATGCCGCCAATATCAGAAGCGACCCTGTCCTTTTGTCATCCATTAAAGTCAGTTTCTTGATGACAGCTTCAAATCCGGTTTTATTTCCTGCCCTGTAAAGCGCCTTTGCCTTCAGATAATGATCTCCTGCTTTCTCGTATGCGTCTGCCGACTCCTTATACCGCTTTTGCCTGAATAACACATGCCCCAGCTTTTTAAGGATTTCAAGCCTGCGCTGTCCGTCGTCTTTTGCCAGCGCCTCCCTTAGTGCGGATTCTGCCTTTTTAAACTCCATCGTATTTGTGAAATTAGCTGCCTTTTCAATAATATCCTGCAGGGTAATATCAGAGGCTGTCAGTTCATTGAATGATATTTCTGAGAACATCCCATCGCTGCTGAGATAGATATTTTTAAAAATTGCCTTTGCCCTTTCTGTTTCCCCTTTATACTTGAGATGCTGCGCAAACAGGAATTTTCTATCATGGTCTTCAGGATAATCCCTGACATAAGACTCAAGAATTTCCGCATCATAAAACATTGCGCCTGATGCAATAAGATTTTTGATTTCCAGCCCCCGCGCCCTTTTACGCAATGGGGATAACGGATAATCTTTCAAAAGCTCTTTTATTCTTAAATTAGACTCGCTGATATTGCCTGATTCGCTGTATGCTTTTGACAGATAAAAAAGTATGTAATCCCTGACAACAGGAAGTCTTTTGTATGCCTCGGATAGGTTCTCGATTGCCTCGGCATATCTGCCTGCATCGAATTCGCTTTTGCCCTTTATGAAAAAAGACTTCCCGTCTGTATCTTGCTCCGAAAATCCCCCCATCCCCCCTTTGTCAAAGGGGGGTGAGGGGGGATTATTTTTATTGCCCTTTGTGCTGTTGTGCGGCATGGGTGTTTCACCTGATGCAGCGCTGAAAGTAACAAGCAATACAGCTAAAAACAGAAAGCTTTTCTTCATTAAACTATCATAACCAAACACGGCCGTTTTCAGCAATAAAGGAAGGCAGCGGCAATAGAATATTTCAAGGGGCATGTGGTATATTTTAGTATGATTAAAGACCTCAGGCTTCACGGAAACCTCGGACCTGTCGAATTTTTCGCATTTGTAGGTGGAGCGAGCGTTGAAAGCACATACTTCTACGAAGAAACAGCTTCGAATATAAGATTCTTCTCAAAGGGCAACGAATTCACTATCTCCAGCGAAGGTGTGCATTATAATGGCACAGGTGGAAGTTTTTGCGAATATATGTTCGGCGTTGAAAAAGCGCTCAAGGACATGATAAAGGGAGAGGTTCCAAACAGGCTGATTATGTTCGGAGCATTCCTCGATGAAAGCGAAAAAATTGTATTCACAAGCGATACTGAAGGAAACGAATCTTTTTACAGGCTTTTTCTGCAGGGCAATGCAGTGAAGAACTATTATTTTTTTGTATCTTCAGATCACAGGACAGAGCGCAAAAAGAGGCAGGAACAGATATTGAGGTCTGCCGGCAAGTTTTTAAAAAGGACAGAATTCGTCGGCAGCGATAAGGATACCGAGCTGGTGAATGATTTCATAAATGAACTCGGAGAACAGAAATCAACTTTATTCATATTTAAGATAATTCACAAGGAAAATGAGGAATTCTACAAGGCCTTTGAAAATTTCTACTCCAGCGAAAGAGCGCTGACTCCGCAGGAAGAACTTTACCTTGAAGACATAGTTGCAAGATACGGGATAGACAGCTATCAGCAGGAGAGGATGAAGATTGACATAATGTACAAGCATTCTGAAAACAGGTGCGTTGTTGACGAATACAGGGACATTCTCCTGAGCAGTATCTCCAATGAAAGTCTTGAACAGGCAGAGATTGCGAGGCTGGGAAGGCTGAGGACGCTCAGCATCAGGAATAATATACCAAGCGTGCTTTTTGATATGCTCGACGAACTCCTGCTCGGAGGCAAGAAACTGCAGGATATGAAAGAGTCTGATTATCTGAAAGAAGCAAGGTCGATACTTGAAAACCTGTTCTTTAAAGACCCCTCGCTCAAAAAACACATAATAAATGAAGATATTGTGAGGCTGATAAAGGCAAAACATAAGGCATATTCTCAGAGCGATATGGGCTTTGAACAGGTGCTTCTTGATGTAGGCAGGGCATGCGATGAGATTGCACGCGAGACAAATGATTTCAGCATCTTTGAAGAGTTCAGTTCCATACTTACATACTTTGACAGATACGATAATGTCCATGCATTGCTTAGCCAGATAGCTTTCATGGAAAATATGGATTTTGCGGAAGATTCCCTAAGAAGCCTCATCGGCAATAAGAACGAATTTGATAAGCTTGATAAGGCGCTCTTTAATGGTGTGGTTATAAAAGAACTTCTTCACAACAAATACATAACATCCTACGGCAGGCGTAAGATTAATGCGATACTGAAGGGAATGGCAAAGATATCTGATGGGGACGCATCTCTGAGGGATGTAGTTGCCGAATTCAGGATGATCAGGGACGAGGAGAGGCTTTATCATCAGGTCCATTCAGCGTTAAAGGAAAGGATGCGGAGTTTCTATCCCAGACTCAATACAAAGGAGGGCAGGGCTGAAATTAGAGAGGACATAGAAAGAGAACTTGCGGAAGGAGGTTTCGCAAGAAAGGTGCCGCATAAATTATTTGAAAAGACACTCTTGGACCTCAGAAAGGAATCATTCTATCTGAATCATCTCCTGCCGATAATCATAGAGAAGTCGGAGACTCGACTCTACGAGAAGGACATAAACCTGAGAGAGGATTTTCTCAAAAACAGCGGTCTTGACAGGTTTTATATTGAAACCATAGAAAAGGAATACTTTGATGATAAGGGGCTTGATGCATCTGTGCTGGAACAGATAAGGGAAGGGGAAGAACTCTTGGGGGTTGAAAATTGAGAAAGAAAGGAGTGGAGCGCCAATGATGAAACTGAATAAGGATATCCTGACTTTGATTGGCAATACGCCTCTGGTAAAGATTAACCGCTTATGCCAGGCGGATGATGCTGAGGTCTGGGCAAAACTTGAGGGATGCA
>CAZHHV010000027.1:5640-16915 GCA_964532335.1 uncultured Nitrospiraceae bacterium | reverse complement strand
CAAGGTTTCTTTCGGAAAAAGGAGCAATTATAGTTGCGGCAAGCGACACAAAAGAGACAATACACAACCCAGATGGCCTTGATCTTAAGTGCCTTTTTGAGACAAAGGATTCAACAGGCAGCGTTATAAATTGCAAAAAGGGCACAGCGAAAAAAATTGAAGAGATATTCACCTTGGATTGTGATATCTTGATTCCGGCTGCAACCCCTGATGTTATACACAAGGGCAATGTAAATGACATTAAGGCAAAACTTGTTCTTGAAGGGGCAAACATTCCCGCAACAAAAGAGGCTGAGGATATACTATATAAAAAAGGTATCGTCGTAGTCCCTGATTTCATAGCAAACACAGGCGGTGTTATAATGGCTGCGATGGAATATGCCAAGAAGATTGAGAAAGAGGCATTTGAGGCAATAGCAGCAAGGATTAAGACAAACACAAAGCTCATCCTTGAACAATCAAAAACTGAAGGCGCCCTGCCCCGCCATGTTGCAGAAGAGATCGCAAGAGAGAGTGTGTTGAAGGCAATGGGGTAACTACCCCTTCTTCCAATACGGATTTACTATATCTTCAAATGCAGTTAATGCCGCGACTGCGCCCTGCGAGACTGCGGTAACAATCTGCTTTACCCCTCCTGTAATGTCGCCTGCCGCATATACAAGCGGCATTGAGGTCCTCATCTTATCATCAACCTTAATGTAGCCCTCTTCGTCCATCTTTAAGCCGAGTTTTTCTGCGATATCATTATTCGGCTCGTAGCCTATTGCCACAAAAACAGCATCTGCCTTGATGATATTTGTATTGCCTGTCTTTGTGTCCTCTACCTTCACTTTTTCAACATTCCTGTCGCCTGTAATTTCTTTTATGGAAGTATTCCACATAACAGGTATATTCCTATGAAATACGCTCTGCTGAAGCCTGTTTTCTGCCCTGAAAGCGTCCCTCCTGTGAACTATCGTTATATGAGCGCCGAGACTGTCAAGATAAAGCGCATCTGTGAGCGCAGAATTGCCGCCGCCGACAACTATGACACTCTTTCCGTCTTTAAAAAAATAGCCGTCGCATGTTGCGCAGTAGCTCACTCCCCTCCCTGCAAGCCTGTCTTCGCCTGCTGCATTAAGTTTTTTGCTTCCGGCTCCTGTTGCAATAACTATAGCCTTTGCATTGTATATTCCACTTCCTGTAGTGATTTCAAAGCCGCTATCTTTCTTTTTTATATCACTCACGCTGACACCCTGAAGGATTGATGAATAATTCATTGTCTGTTTTGCCATGAGTTCAACAAGTGTTTTGCCGGCAATACTCGCAAATCCCGGATAATTATCCACTACCGGAGTTATGGCGATCTGGCCTCTGCCATTGCCTCTATAAGGTCTACCGCAAGATCATTGAACATATCGTTTACGCCGATTTTTGTGTAAACCTCAATCAAGACATCGTCCCTGAGTTCCTTGAATGCTTCTCTTAATGCTGTTTTTATATCTTCTGTAATCAGTTCTTTTTCCATAGAACATATTCTATCAAAAAAGTTGCAGTGAAAACACATAGTTTACTTGTTCTCAGGATGAGACGTCGCAGGACAATGCCTTTCCCTCTTTAAGTATGAAAACCTTCATTGCCTCACCTGGTAGTACAACCGCACATATTCCGAATAAGCTTTTCTCCAGCAGCAATATCTGGAACCTGCTCGGATTTATCAAATGGAATTTTCTTTTCGCTTTTTATCAACCTTTCCGTGACGATAAAACCCATACAGGCGAGTTCACTGTCTTTTGAAGGCTTGTAATATGAGCAAAAGTTTTCGCAAAGTTTTTTATTCAGCTCTGGGTTTTTCATTATTCTATTTTAACGTTAGCCCTTGAACAATTCAATTTTTGATTTTCGTATCTTTCCGTTTTCCTGCATCATACATCTATCCTCTCATCCCCTCATATATCTCCTCGAACTGAGCGGTTGTTTCCCTGAACGCCTCAAGCACCTGCGGGTCAAAGTGATGGGGCATTGTCCTGCCGTCGCCCTCCGTGATTATCCTGCGTGTTGTTTCATGGTCAAATGCGGGTTTGTATACCCTTGCATTTCTTAATGCATCATACTGATCAGCTATGTTTAATATCCTTCCCGGAAGCGGTATCTGCTCGCCTTCTAAACCATAGGGATAACCGCTTCCATCCCATCTTTCATGATGAGAGACGGCAATCTCGTTTGCCATGGTCAGCCTTAAATGATTACCGAGTATCTTCGTGCCATATACTGTATGTTTCTTCATTTCTTCAAATTCTTCGGATGTAAGTTTCCCGGGCTTTTTTAGAATTTCCGGAACCATATGTATTTTCCCTACATCATGCATCTGCCCCTGAAGACGGATTATATTTATAAACTTTTCAGGCATACCCATCTGCTGCGCAAGGACCGCGCAATACTCGCCGACTCTTATTATGTGATTTCCCGTGTCCTCGTCATTTGCCTCTGCTGCGCGTGCAAGGGCATGGATTGTATAAGCGAAGGCATCGTCCGTATCTTTAACCTGAGCGGAAAGAGATTGTAAAAAAAGAGTTTGCATTACAAAGCTTTCCAATACTCTTGCGTCATATCCTGTTACGTCCACTCCATAATTCAGGGCAAAGACGCATATGTTGCTGGTTAGACACGTGACCATATTAGACACGCTTATGGAAAGGGCTGTTTCAAGTCTTTTAATAAGCGGCTTAACCCCATATTTCATAAGTTCATCGCTGTTAAGAAACCTGATTCTGATTTCTTCTCCTTTAGGCAGGTCAAGGCTCTGTTCCATATCAAATCCTATGGCTGTCCTCTCTAAGCCCTTGAATATGTATTCATATCTATACCACTGATAGTGACTGGATTCATTCCGGATACCAACGATTATGCTCTGAGGCTTTTCCTGACTGCTCCTTGACTGCCTTATCACATGTTCTACCATGGAATCTATCTTTGACATAAAATTAAATTCAGCAGGACTAAATGTCTTCATCATGCTCTCACCGAAAGATACCATATCAACAATATTGCTGTATGCAAGGTTAAGCCTATCGTCCATAGCTCTTATCTTAAGAAGCATATTTACCCTTGCAAGGATCTCTGCCTTGTCAATAGGCTTTGATATAAAGTCTTCTGCGCCAGCCTGTATGCTCTTAATACGGTCTTCCTTTGATCTCAGGGCAGTGACCATGATAACAGGGATACGCCTCAATCTCTCATCGCTCTTTATCCTTCTGCATACATCAAAACCGTCAATCTCAGGCATCATCACATCAAGAAGCACAAGGTCTATATGATGCTCCTTAATTATTTCAAGAGCTTCTTTGCCGTTCTTGGCAAAGACGCACTCATATCTCTTTGGGACAAGCAATGCCTCAAGAAGCAGAAGATTTGTATATTCATCGTCAACGCATAATATTCTCGGTTTCTGCAAAATCATAAAGCCTCCTCTTTCTCATCCCTCAAATAATCTCTCAATTGCCTCGGGCAGCCGCCTTATGTCTATGGGTTTTGCAATATAATCATCAGCGCCTGTCTCCAGAGTTCTTTCTCTGTCGCTTTTCATTGCAAATCCCGTGACTGCGATAATCTTTATGCCCTTTGTCTCAGGAGAATTTTTTAGCTGCCTTATTGCTTCAGCGCCGTTCATAACCGGCATCTGCAAATCCATAAGTACAAGGTCAGGCTTGTGTTTTGCTGCCATTTTTACCGCTTCATCACCGTTTGCTGCCTCCATAACTTCATAGCCGTAATACATCAGCACATCCTTTATCAATCTGCGGTTCATATCGTCATCCTCCGCTATAAGTATTCTCTTAGGCATAATAACCCTCCTGTCTGGCGCTACCTGCCGAGTATCTTTTTAACCTCGGTAATAAACCTCTCTCTTAAAAGAGAGCCTTTCTCCTCTATATACTGTACCTTGCCTTTTAACCTCAGCTTATCCGCATGGGAAAGGCTCATGGCAGTAAGGATGATAATCGGGATTGACGATGTCTTGTCCATGGAATGAAGCGCATCTGCCGCCTCAAATCCGCTCATGCCGGGCATCATCAAGTCAAGCACTATAAAATCAGGCGGCTGTCTTCTTGCAGCCTCAAGGCCGTCTCTGCCGTTTGATGCCTTAACAACAGCAACGCCCTCAGCCCTTAACGCATCTTCCATTATTTGAATGGCTCTAAGGTCATCATCAATGATGAGCGCGCACCTGCCCCTCAGTGTTTTGTCCCCTTCGCCGCTATAAGCAGGCACAGTCTCTACAGGCTGCTTAACAGGCATAATGAATGTGAATTTGCTTCCTTTGCCCCACTTGCTCTCTGCCCAAATGCTTCCGCCGTGAAGCTCAACAAATCTCTTTGTTAATGCAAGTCCAAGTCCTGTGCCTTCATACTTTTTCTCATACGCCGATTCAACCTGGGAAAACTCTTTAAAAAGCCTCGGCATATCTTCCGGCTTTATGCCTATGCCTGTGTCTGAGACGCTAATTTCTATGAAATCAGCGAGTTCACGGTTCACGGTTGACGGTTCACCGCTGACTTCTTCTTGTCCGTGAACTGTGATCTGTGAACTGTGAACTTTCCGTGCGCTCACGCGCACGCTTCCCCCATCAGTCGTGAACTTCACCGCATTGCTCAGAAGGTTAAACATTATCTGCTTTAACTTCCTTTCGTCAGCCTCTATTTCTATGTCTGCTTCGGTATCTATATCAACAGCTAATGTTATTCCGTGCTTCATTGCCTTTTCCTTCAGCAGCGTCATAGACATGTTGAGTACATCTCTCAGAAGAAATGCGCTTAATTCAAGCTCCATTTTGCCTGATTCTACTTTTGACAAGTCCAGTATGTCGTTGATTAGATCAAGCAGGTGTTTGCCGCTGGCATAGATATTTTCTGCATATATTTTTTGCTTTTCATTGAGCTTCCCGTACAGTTCATCCTGGAGCACCTCGGAAAATCCGAGTATTGAATTAAGGGGTGTCCTGAGTTCATGAGACATATTCGCAAGGAAGTCTGACTTGGCCCTTGACGCCTCGGCAAGCCTTATATTAGCCTCTGCGAGTTCCTTTTGCTGGCTCTGAATCTCTTCATTCATTGCCTGAAGTTCCTCATTCATCACCTGTAGTTCTTCATTGGATGAGGAGAGTTTGTCTGAGAGCCTTCGTGTAGTGTCAAGGAGTCCTGCCCCTTTATATGCAAAAAACCCTCCCATGAGAAGCATGACACCTGTAAATACAAAAAGACATAAGGTTATCTCTCTCACACGGGCAAAGACATCTCCTATAGGTCTTTGCACAACCACACCCCAGCCCCATCCCTCAACAGGATAATATGATGTGAGCATTATCTCGTTCTTTACAGGGTCAAACATCCGCTCAACGCCCTTAAGACCTTTCTTTACTTTCTCAACAACAGGGACATTTGAGAAATCCGTAATCCTGTCTGCCTTATATTCAGGGTGGTAGATAAGAATGCCTTTTTTATCAACCACATAGATAAATCCACTGCCGAGTTCGACCTCTCCTATTGCATTTTTTATATAGTCCTCGCGCGGCTGCATAACAAGGATGCCGAGGATATTTCCATCGTGTGTCTTCATAGGTACGGCTATGTTAAAGAGATACCTCTGGGGTCGGGCTTTTCTCATAAAAAATTCAGAGACATAAGGCTTCCAGTTTTTTGAGACCCCTTTATACCAGTCTCTGTAAGAGAAGTTTTTGCCGATAACAAGAGGGTCATGGGGATAGTCAGCAAGAAGAACGCCTTTGGGAGATGCTATAAACGCCCTTTCGATGGAATTGGCGTTTCTTACAAGGTCCCTGAGATGCATATTCATCTCTTTTTTATCACCCCTTTGCAGACCTGCAAGAAGATATGGCCTTGCTGCATATGCTCTGCCATAGGCTATATCACTCTTTATATTCCACTCTATGTGGTGAGCGGTGTTCCTGCCATAAGAGATATTTTCATTGTTTATCATGTCTTCAATGACGCCCGTAAAACTGAAATGAACAAAAAGCAAAAGGCCGGCAACCGGCATAGCTGACCCGCTTATCCCTGAAAGGATAATTCTCCACCTCATCTTTAAGAGCCATCCCTTCAACTCAGTGTCCTTTTCGGAAGACCTTTGTGTATGGAATGACCTCATAAAAATCTCCTGAAAGCTCTTGAGGTATTGTCTCTGCCTCGCCGAGTATTAGATACCCCTTGTTTAGAAGAAACTCTGATAAACTCTGCAAGACCTTCTCCTGCGTGTAGCGGTCAAGATATATGAGCACGTTTCTGCAAAGAATAACGTGATAACTCGAAAATATGCCCTCTTTGGGCGGTTTGCAGGTTGTAATGTCATGATAGGCAAAGGTCACCATTTCTCTGATCTCTTCTTTCACTTTATAAGAATCGCCTTCGGGTGCAAAATACCTGCCAAAATAACCTTTTTTAACTTCTGATAATGCCTCGTCTGTGTAAACAGCATTCTGTCCGTCATCGAGCGCATTCCTGTCAATGTCGGTTGCAAGGAGAAAGAGATGGGTAAATAAAAGCTCCTCTCTCATAATCTCGTTGAGAAGGATAGCTGTGGAATATGCCTCTTCGCCTCTTGCGCAGCCCGCACACCAGACCCTCAACCCTTCTCCCTGGCGGCTTTCAATGAGGCCGGGAAGAACAATTTTCTTAATAGCTTCAAAAACAAAGGGATTTCTGAAAAAATGGCTAACTTTTATTGTAAGTGTGTCTATAAGAGCTTCCATCTCCTGAGGATTTTCTTTCAGGCAGTAGAGATAGGAATTGTAGTCGGGCGCTCCTACAGAATTGATCCTGAAGTCAAGCCTTCTCCTGATGGTCTCATGCCTGTAGGCGTTAAAATCAACCGCCCGCTGTTCCTTCACATAATCCAGAATCTGAGAAAAATTATCGGACATAAACATCTCGTTTATTTTTTTCACATTTCCCGGCTTAAAGCGATTTTCAATAACAAACCCTCCCTTGTTGCATTATCCCTTATTTTTCAAGATGTTAAAGGGACTATATCCTATAGGAATAGCACATTCGCTTCACCTTGTCACCTGTCATTTCTGACAGGTGCTTTTTTTAGCGCTTTCATCTTTCATAAATAAAAATCCCAAAAAGGAGGGCAATATGGCATCGTTAAAACAACAGGACAGGAAGAATCCGGAAAGCGCTGGAAACTACTCAATATTTATTCAGGAAGGAGGGCTGGTTGCAAAAAACCTGATAACAGAGGAGGAAAAGATTCAGGCATATCATCTGAGGCACAGGATATTTGCACAGGAACTTGGGTGGGTGCCCCAATCAGAAAACGCATTGGAAACAGATAGTTATGATGATTATGCTATACCCTTCGGGGTATTTGATGGGGACAGCGGAATGCTCGCGCACATAAGGCTGATATCGGCTGGATACCCGTTCATGATAGAAAGAGAATTCAAATCTCTCATCGGTCCGGAGCATATAATTCATCAAGGGGAAAATGCAGTTGAAATATCAAGAATATGTATAGCGCCTGAAGCAAGACCCGGGATGGTTTCCGGGAACTTCGGCATACACCGTATCTCTATGTTTCTTTATAAGGGTGTTTACCACTGGTGTATCAAAAACAACATCCAGCTTATCTATGCAGTCGTTGAGCATAAGGTTTGGCGTCTATTAAGGGCAGCGGGATTCCCCTGCAAACTGATAGGAGAGCCGCAGGTAATGCCTGACGGAGCAAAGGCATGCGCTGTTATAATGGATTGGAGGGAATTTGAAACATTAAACGCTGAAAAAAGGCCGGATATGCTGAAATGGTTTACTCAATATCAATCAGCCCTTGCTGAACAGCAACAGAAACAGCCTGAAGTCTGCTTACCACATCAAGCTTTCTTTTGATGTTATTGACATGAAAATTCACAGTCCTCTCGCTGATGCTCAGGATCATTGAGATATCCCATGAACTCTTGCCTTTTCGCAGCCAGTTAAGCACCTCAAGCTCTCTACTGGAGAGAAAACGAATATTGCTTCTTGTGCTGCCTTGGTCAACTATGCGTACAATCGCCTGATGGAAATGGGGAACAACAATCTCCAGAATCATTTCTGTACGGGTATTGTATTCTACTGAATTGCCGGATATGGAAAGTAAGCTGCCTGTATTGCCTGCGGGGTTTTTTTGCCCGTGGGTAAACCCGTCCTGAAGTCCAAAATCTTCTGCATAAAATACAAATTCTTTTGAAGTGGTGCGTTTCCTGAAGGTATCTTTCCACCGCTGGAGGTTGAAACTGGTAAAGTTCTCTTTAACAACGTCATCTATTTTATAGAATTCTTTCTCGGCATAAAGTTTAAGCCAATCCGCAGGATAATTCAGATTTATAATCTTGTACGAAAGTATATTGCCATGATCATCTGTCCTTGCAGCGCCGCTAACAGCAAAGTCATACGAAATCACTTCATGCAGCCTATTCACAAGTTCTTTAAGATCTTCTTCGTTTGAACAAAGGATGCTTGTGTGGATTAACTCCAGCAGAGTAATGGCATCTCTCTTGGACAATAATTTATTGAAAATCATACTATTCCTGCTCCTGCGATAGTAAACCGCTTAATGCAGAATGTCCAAATTTAACCCGTGATTATAAACAAACCATATCAAAAAATACTCCGTATGTCAAGGAATTTTGCTTTTTCTCAGGATGAGGCGTTACATGGCAGAAGTTGCACTTTGTGTATAATAAAACATGGAATATTTTCTCACTAAGGAATCCGCTCTTAAATTGAATGCCTTACAGCCTTCCTGAGCGTATTATAGAAATAATCAGCCAGATACCGAGCAAAAAGGCAAAGCCGAACGCTGATAATCCGAGAATGGAAAACCCGTATATTTTGGGGCCTACGCCTGTTGCATGCATTATGGCTGAACTCAAAAGAATAGAACTCACTATCATGCTAAAGGCAATCCTGTTGCTCGATTTATCCATGTCCCTTATAAATTTCTCAAGACCGATATGTGTGAGTTTCATATGAATATCATCCTTTAAAACCTTTCTTATAATCTGTTTCATCTGTTTTGGAAAAAGCGCTACAAAATCTCCCGCTTCTTCAACATTCCTTTTCACCGTTTCATATATTTTTGACGGGCTCAATTTTTCACGGACAAGTTTAGAGGAGTACGGCTCAGCAGCGGCAATAAAATCAAAATCAGGGTCCAGCTCTCTTCCCATATTTTCAAGAATCAACATTGCCTTATTAATAAGAAGGAGTTCTGCGGGTATTCTCATATTATGCTTTATCGCCAAATGGGTTACTGTATCCATGTACTCAGCAAAATTTATCTCTTTAAGCGTTAGGCCATACAAAGGTTCAAGAAAATCAGCAAGGTCAGCCTTGAATTCTTTTCTGAATGATATAAGATCGATCTCCCCAGGAACAAGTCCGAGTTCTATATACTGGTCAATCAGCCTGTCAAAATCCTTATTTATCAGGGCCAGGAACGTATTTGCCATTGTCTCCTTCATTTCATCCGTAACCCTTCCGACTATTCCGAAATCCATAAACCCTATCTGTCCCTCAGACATTGCAAAGATATTGCCGGGATGAGGATCTGCATGGAAAAACCCGTCTTCAAGTATCATCTTAAAATATGCGTCAACGCCTGTCTTTGCAAGCTCTTTCCTGTCGAGTCCCATCTCATCTATAGCCTTAATATTATCAATCCTGACCCCGTCAATCCTCTCCATAATCAGGATTTTCTCGGTGACGAACTCGCCGAAGATTTTTGGAATGTATATATCGTGGCTATCTTTAAAATTTTTCCTGATGCGGTTGCAGTTCTTGGCCTCCTCCCTGAAATCCAGTTCCTTCCTCACTGTCCTCGAAAACTCCTCGACTATTCCTATGGGGTTGAAGAACTTGCTCTCTGCAACATACTTGTCCATGAGCTGAGCTATTGATGTGAGAATGCTTATATCGGTCTCAATCTGGTCTTTTATATTGGGCCTTTGGACCTTTATTATTACATCGCTTCCATCAAGGAGTGTTCCATGATGAACCTGCGCAATAGACGCAGCAGCTATCGGCGCTTCATCGAATTCGGAAAATATCTTATTGATGGGCAAACGCGTCTCAGCTTCAATTATCTTTTTTGCATCTTCAGTAGAAAAAGGCGGGACTCTGTCCTGAAGTTTCTTGAACTCATTGGCAAAATGAGTGGTAATAAGGTCGGGCCTTGCTGAAAGAAGCTGTGCAAGTTTTATGAAGCTCGGCCCAAGCTCTGCAAATGCCATCCTCAGACTCTCAGGCACATTCGGGCCTTTAACTGAAGGCCACTGGCCGAATGCCCTCAGTCTTTTCCTCAGGGGGATAAACCTGCTCAGATGGAGCTGGTCTATTATGTGTCCGAATCCGTGCTTGAGGAAGACATTGATTATCTGCCTCACCCTGCTTATATTCTTGTAACCGCTCCTTAGCCTTATCAGACTGAAAGGCATGGTCTATCCTTCTCTCCCCAGCGAGCCTTCGGCCTGCCCTTCTTCCTTTACTCCTTCAAGTTTCTTTACCCTGTTAGAGAGTGCCTGAATCTTTTTATTGAGTTTCTCAATGTCATCCTTTGAAGGCAGGTTCATTTTCTCCAGAGTCTTTGACAATATCTCCGAGAAATTTTTAGAAAACCCTTCAGTCCCCTTTTCAGCCTTTTCTGTCCACTCCTTCACGAGTTTTGCGCCCTGTGATTCGCTGAGTTCGCCTTTTTTAATAAGCTCATCAATGAACTCATTTACCTTCTGCTGCATACCCAAGCCAGCAAGCAAGGCGCTCCTTATTGTTTCAAAAACTGTCATAAACACCTCCCTCTTCTTAAGTGTCAGTAAGTAGTGTCGGTGTCAGTCTCTTACAGTTTCAGTTTTTAGTGTCTGTGTCAGTGACAAATCTTACTGACACTAACCACTGACACTGAATACTGATTTGCTGACACTGTTCACTGACGACTATTCACTGTCTTTTTGATTATATCGTACACTGCTTCAAGCGCCTTGTCCAGTTTTGCAATATCTTTTGTGCCGCCTTCTGCCATTTCAGGTTTTCCTCCGCCTCTGCCTCCTGCAATCTCGGCAACCTTTTTAAGTATCTCTCCTGCTTTTATCTTCTTGGTAAGGTCTTTTGTGACCATAGACAAAAACGTTGCCTCGCCGTTCATGGCAGATGCAAGGACAATAACACCTGAGCCGAGTTTGTCCTTTAAATTGTCTGCAAGAATCCTTAAATCCTTTTTTTCAAGTCCGTCAACCCTGCATGAG
>CAZHHV010000027.1:0-5630 GCA_964532335.1 uncultured Nitrospiraceae bacterium | reverse complement strand
CGCCTATATCCATTGCCTTCTCTATGAGAGCTTCAGAGCTTTCGGATGCTGCCCTGCCTTTGAGCCTCTCTGCCTCTCTTTCCATTTCTTTCATGTCAGCAAGAAGCTTTTCTACCCTTTCAAACGGTTTTTCTGTCTTGAGCATATCTGAAATTTTTCTTAACTCCTCGTCTTCTTTTCTGAAATAGTCAAAGGCAGCCATTCCCGTCAGCGCCTCTATCCTTCTAATTCCGGATGCAACGCTTCCCTCTGAGACAATTACAAAAGGTCCTATGTCTCCTGTTGCTTTGCAGTGAGTGCCGCCGCAGAGTTCAGAACTGAATCCCGGCACTTTCACAACCCTCACTGTTTCGCCGTATTTCTCTCCGAAAAGAGCTGTCGCTCCGGATGCAACCGCATCTTTTATATCCATGACTGAAATCTCAACATGAATGTTTTCAAGAATCTTCTGATTGACAGTATCCTCAATGCTCCTTATCTCATCGCGGCTGATAGGGAAGAAATGCGTAAAATCAAACCTGAGCCTGTCAGGAGCGACAAGCGAACCTGCCTGCTTAACATGCTCGCCGATAATATTTTGCAATGATGCCTGAAGGAGATGCGTTGCGGTGTGATTGCTCATTATAGTTTTTCTTCTCCGTGTGTCAACTCTGCATGTCACCCTGTCCCATACCTTCAATTTCCCCTCTTTGATTTTTATGATATGTGAATGTAATCCCCCCATCCCCCCTTTAGTAAAGGGGGGTATAGGGGGATTTTTGGTATCTGTAACAAAGGCCCTGAATCCTCCGCCTGAGGCAGATGATGTCATCTCGCCTGTATCTCCAACCTGGCCTCCGGATTCGCCGTAAAAAGGAGTTTTATCCAGAAAGACCTCTACTTCTTCATCCTTAGATGCCTCCTTGACAACCTTCCCTTCCTTCAATATAGCCTTAACAACTGATTCGGTCTGCATCGTATCATAACCGGCGAACTCGGTTTTGCCTATCTCGGAAAACAGTTCTCTGTATATGGACGAAACAGCCTCTTCTTCGCCTACCCATGAAGCCCTGGCCCTTTCCCTCTGCATCTCCATTTCTCTGTGAAACCCGTCTTCATCCAAGATGAGATTGTTGTCAGACGCGATGTCTCTTGCAAGGTCTATAGGAAATCCATAGGTGTCGTACAGCTTGAATATTTCATCTCCCGGGACTGACTTCAATCCTGCTTTCTTTGCAGCTTTAATTACTTCATCTATTATCTTCATGCCCTGCTCAAGCGTCTTGGAAAAACGCTCCTCTTCAAATTTGAGTACCGTTGCCGCCCTCTCTTTTTCATCAAGAAGTTCAGAATACGTATCACCCATAAAATCAGCCACAGGTTCAACGAGTTTATAAAGCACTGGTTCAGTTATGCCAAGAAGTTTTGCATGTCTTGATGCCCTTCTTGTAATCCTTCTGAGGACATAACCCCTTCCTTCATTTGACGGCATAAGTCCCTCAGATAGGAGAAATGAAATCGCCCTGATATGGTCGGCAATAACCCTTATGGATATATCGCTCTCAGCGCTCTTTCCGTAAGTTGTATTTGCAATCGCCGTTATTGCTGATATAAGAGGTATAAACAGATCAGAATCAAAATTATTAAGCTTCCCCTGCAAAACAGCGGAGATCCTTTCAAGCCCCATTCCCGTATCTATGCTTGGTTTTGGGAGGGGTGTAAGATTTCCTGATTCATCCCTGCTGTACTGCATAAAAACAAGATTCCACAGTTCAAGAAATCTGTCGCAGTCGCATCCTACCCTGCACTCAGAATTACCGCACCCGACATGTTCTCCCTGGTCAATTATTATTTCAGAGCAGGGGCCGCAGGGGCCGGTATCTCCCATCTGCCAGAAGTTGTCCTTCGCGCCAAGGCGTACAATCCTGTCAGAAGGAATGCCGGTTAAATCTTTCCATAGTTTTTCAGCCTCGTCATCTTTTTCATAAACAGAGACCCATAGCCTGTCCTTCGGGAGTTTAAATATGCCCGTAAGCAATTCCCACCCTAACAGTATCGCATCCTTTTTAAAGTAATCTCCAAATGAAAAATTTCCGAGCATTTCAAAAAACGTGTGATGCCTTGATGTGTGCCCTACATTTTCAAGGTCGCTGTGTTTGCCGCCTGCCCTGAGACATTTCTGGCATGAGACCGCCCTTGTATATTGCCTTTTTTCTTCTCCAAGAAAAACAGACTTGAACTGTACCATGCCTGCATTTGTAAAAAGCAGCGTAGGGTCGTTCTTGGGAATAAGGGATGAACTCCTTACTGCCTCATGGCCTCTGGAAGAAAAATAATCCAGAAATGCCTTTCTTATATCTTTGCTTTTCATTTACGCCTGAATCCTTATCTTTAAAACCAAAAAACTTTACTTTTTAATTACTCCGGGTTCATTGCTGATGATGTGCATAAGCTTACCGTCAACGAATATAAGCTGCGTTTTTAAAATACCAACCTTTGTATATATCCACTCTTCCCTGTATTTGCCATCCTCGGAAGGCTTCAGCACATTAATTTCCGACGGTGAACCCCACGAATATCTGATCTGCTGCTGCGTCATGCCAGGCGCAATCTCGCCGCGTTTGATATTTTCCTGTATTGCCTGAGGAAATCCTTTTATTTCATCCGGCGAATACCTAACCGAGTCAATACATCCCAAAACCGAAAAACAAAGAGCTGAAGTCAGAATGCATAAAGCTGACATGCTTTTCCTCATTAATTTACTCCTCCTTTATCTTGAATTGTCTAAGTATCTTATTGATTGTATCAAAAGAATACCCTTTCCTGACAAGAAATCTCCACATTTTTTCCTTAATTTCCTCGTCGGAATAATTTTCAATAGCCTTTAATTTTTTGCTTACAACCTTATTAGCCCTGATTACCTCATCAGAGTCATTATCAGTAAAAACATTTCTTATTAACTCCTCGGATATTCCCCTGCGCTGAAGAAATATCCTGACTCCGCGATCGCCGAGCAGTTTTGCATCCTCAGCGATTCTTCTAAGGGATAGAGCAAGCGCTGTATCATTTATAAATCCTTTTTCGCTTAAATGGTTGATTGTCTGCTGTATAATCTCCTCTGAAAAACCTTTCCACCTGAGCTTATCAGTAAGTTCTTTTTCACTCCTGTCTCTATAACTCAGCAGCCTGTAAGCATAACGAATCGCATCTGCTTTGTTCAAATTAGAAAAATTCATTTTATAGGGCATGCTCGCATTGAGCAGTCTGCTCAGCCTTTCCAGCGGCAATTACTTGCTGAATCTCTCAATCTTCATCTGGTCTTTCTGGGGCTGCGATGGCGACTCAAATGTAAGGTCGCTTGTAGATTGAATGCCTTTCACCTTGAGCGCAAAATCATCAGCGTTCGTTGCTCCCCTCAGAGCCTCCTCATATGTAATAAGCCCAGACTTATAAAGTTTGAAGAGAGACTGGTCAAATGTCTGCATATTATAGTGAACTGAACCCTGAGCAATAACATCCGTGAGCAGCTTTGTTTTGTCAGGGTCAAGTATGCAGTCCTTAACCGTCATAGTAGCGACAAGCACTTCAACTGCAGGGACCCTGCCTCTGCCGTCAGCCTTCGGCATAAGCCTCATTGAGATTATCCCTTTAATAACAGATGCAAGCTGCCTCCTGACCTGCTTGTGCTGATACGGAGGGAAAACAGATATTATTCTGTTTATTGTCTCCATCGCATCAATCGTATGAAGGGTGCTGAGCACAAGATGCCCTGTCTCTGCAGCGGTAAGAGATATCTGTATTGTCTCAAAGTCGCGCATTTCGCCCACGAGAATTACATCAGGGTCCTGCCTGAGCGCCGCTCGCAAGGCCTTGCTGAAAGACTCTGTATCATTGCCGACCTCTCTCTGGTTTATGATACTGCTCTTATCTCTGTGCAGATATTCTATGGGGTCTTCTATTGTTATAATGTTGTTTGTGCGATTCGTATTGATATAATCAATCATCGAGGCAAGTGTCGTTGACTTACCGCTGCCTGTCGTGCCTGTGACAAGTATAAGACCGCGTGATTCAAGAGCTATCTTTTTCAAGACATCAGGCAGCTGAAGTTCCTCTATGGTTGGAATCCTCATAGGTATCACCCTGAAGACAATGCCGACGGCGCCTCGCTGGACAAACACATTGCACCTGAATCTGCCAAGTCCGGGTATGCTGTATGCAAGGTCAATATCGTTTTTCTTTTTAAAAATCTCTCTCTGCCCCGGGCTCATCACAGAGAACGCAATCTTGAGTGATTCCTCCTGAGAAATTCTATTTACCGATGCCATCGGCACCAGTTCTCCGTTAACCCTCATTATGGGCGGAGAACCTGCTTTTATATGAAGGTCAGATGCACTCTGCGCCATAGCGCTTTTAAGGAATTCATTTACTTCCATTGTATCTTCCTCCACTGTCTATTTCTTAACGTTAATAGCGTCCATGATTTTAGCCTCTATCTCTTTAGCAGTGTCAGGATTATTTTTCAGAAATTCCTTGACGTTCTCCCTTCCCTGCCCGATCCTGTTACCGCTGTAGCTATACCATGCGCCTGATTTTTCGATGATTCCTTTTTCAACTCCGATATCCACAAGTTCTCCTGCCCTGGATATTCCCTCGTTGAAGTATATGTCAAATTCTGCCTGTTTGAATGGCGGCGCAACCTTGTTCTTCACAACCTTGACCCTTACCCTTCCGCCTATGGCTTCCTGATTCTCCTTTATGCTGTCTATTTTTCTTATATCAAGCCTCATGGATGCATAAAACTTCAATGCATTCCCGCCTGTGGTTGTCTCAGGATTTCCGAACATTACCCCTATCTTCATTCGCAGCTGGTTTATAAACATAACCGTGGTCAAAGATCTTGAAATTGCTGCTGTAAGCTTTCTTAATGCCTGGCTCATGAGCCTTGCCTGCAGTCCCATCTGTGCGTCGCCCATATCACCTTCTATCTCTGCCTTTGGCACAAGGGCTGCTACAGAATCTATGACAACAATATCTACAGCGCCGCTTCTTACCAGCGCCTCAGTAACCTCAAGCGCCTGCTCTCCTGTGTCAGGCTGCGATATAAGGAGGTCTTCAATCTTTACGCCAAGTTTTTTTGCATAATTTGTATCCAGCGCATGTTCTGCATCAATAAAAGCAGCAGCGCCGCCTGCCTGCTGTGCCTGCGCAATTGCATTAAGGGCGAGTGTTGTTTTTCCCGAAGATTCGGGACCGTATATCTCTACAACCCTTCCTCTCGGGTATCCTCCTACGCCGGTTGCCATATCAAGCGCAATCGAGCCTGTAGGTATAACCTGAATTCCTTCCGCAACCTCTCCTGCGCCAAGCCTCATTATCGCGCCCTTGCCAAAACTCTTTTCTATCTGAGAAATAGCCATCTCAAGCGCCTTAATCTTATCCTTGCTCGTCTCCTTGCTTATTTCCTTGCTCATCATGCCTCCTTTTAAAATCTATCTCTCTTTTCCTATAGGAATCTCGCTCAGTTTAAAATGTTCTGCTCCGCCCGCCTTAAGTTCGCTCTTCATCAGTGTTATATTAATAACCTCTATCTTACCAAAATCCACTTCCTTAAGTGTAGCAAGTTCTTTTATCAGCGCATCCTTGTTTCTCAT
>CAZHHV010000026.1:4643-17529 GCA_964532335.1 uncultured Nitrospiraceae bacterium | reverse complement strand
TGTCTCAACGCAGATGGGCGATGTCAGCATGCCTGTTCTTACGAACTGGCCCAATCAGGGAGTGGGAAGGGAAAACCCTGATGGAAGCCTCGGAGCGTGCACTGCATGTCATCCAAGGCATGGTTTTTCCATAGAGGTTGCAAGGAAACCATACACATGCGCCCAGTGTCATCTTGAGCCTGATGTGCCTGCATGGAATGTGTATAAAGAGAGCAAGCACGGAAATATATATTTCTCAAAATATCATGAGTGGAATTTTAATGCAGTGCCGTGGACTGTTGGAAAGGATTTCAAGGCTCCGACCTGCGCAACATGCCATAACAGCCTTGTCGTCTCTCCAGACGGCAGTGTGATTGCTGAAAGGACGCATGATTTCGGTTCAAGGCTCTGGGTCAGGCTCTTCGGCCTTATTTACAGCCATCCCCAGCCGAAATCAGGAAACACAACTATTATTAAAAATAAAGAGGGGCTGCCATTGCCGACATCATTCACAGGGGAGTTTGCATCAGAATACCTTATTGACAAAGCAGAGCAGAAGAAGAGGCTGGATTCCATGAGGACGCTATGCAACAGCTGCCACAGCACCGACTGGATTGATGGCCATTTCGCAAAACTTGATAGCACCATCAAAGAAACAAACGAGATGACGCTTGCTGCAACAAAGCTAATGCTTGAGGCATGGGAAAAAGGCATAGAGGACAAGGCAAATCCTTTTGACGAGGCCATAGAGCAGTTGTGGATAAAGCAGTGGCTTTTCTATTCAAGCTCTATACGCTATGCCTCTGCAATGACAGGCGCGTATGATTACACTGCCTTCAAATACGGCTGGTGGGAGTTGACCAATAATCTCAATATGATGAGGGACCTGATAGATATTAAGGAACAGGTTAAGAAGAAGGCAGGAACCAAGAGCATAAAAAAGAAGAAATGAAATGTTATTTTGAAAAGCGAAATAATAAAACTGTTATCAAATAAAAAATATGGCGCTCTGATGAAGCTGCCGCTCAGCAACAGCAGGCTTCTCAGCACGCTGATATCGCTCACCTATGACAGAAAAAGCATTATCAGCTATCGCGCCATAGAGGCTTTCGGCATAGTCTCCAATGAGATAGCAAAGACAAAACCCGAAATTGTGAGGAATGCTGTCGGACGCCTGCTCTGGATGATACGGGACGAGTCAGGCGGAATCGGCTGGAGTTCTCCTGAGCTGCTCGGTGAGATTGTAAGGAACAGCCCTGAATTGTTTTCAGATGTTGCGCCTGTGATAATGTCTTTCCTGGATGAAGAGATGCTGGCGTCAGGAGTGCTGATTGCAGCCGGAAGGATAGGGGAGGCTAATCCCGAACTTGTTGCTCACGCAATTCCTCTTATCCTTTCTTATCTTCAAAATCCCGAACCATCGCTCAGAGGCATTGCCGCATGGGCGCTCGGCAGGGCAAAGGTTTCTGAAGCTGAAGATGAACTTGAGAAACTTAGAAATGATGACAACATCATATCTATTTACGAAGAAGGAGAGCTGAAAGAAAAAACCATCGGGCAGATTGCAGAAGAGGCGATACTTTCTATCTCAGCGTCAGGCTTTCGTCCGGGCATTTGATAATAAGGGGAAACGAAAAGGGCCGCACTAATCTGTTATAATAGTGCAAATGTCAACCGGAAAGCGATGAGAATCGAATCATGAAATATCTATTAATTCTGTTATCCAAAAAATGGTGTTTCCTGTTATTCATAGTTTCCTTGTTCGCATGCTCATCCCAAATATACGTTAAAGATCATGCCAAGAACTGGATAGCAAGGCCATTATCGGAACTTAAACAGGCAATGAAGAGCCCTGATTCGTACGCTTCAAATATCGGTTGGAAAGAAACTACTTACCCGCTTGCCAATGGGAATTCCGTGTATGTTGAACCTCTCAGCGAGGATTGTTCCATACATTGGGAAACAAGTCCGAGAGGCACAATTATTCGCTACCGTGCCGTAGGAAGCGGTTGTGAGCAGGAGTCGGGGGCTGACAGTTTTAGACGGACGCTTATGCCTCCCCCTCAGTAGTAAAGCAAAAAATATTTCTGTTATGTTTTTCGTGCTTCTACTTAACGGTATTTGATGCGGTTTGGATATACGGGCAGTAGGCGCGTTCGTGGCAGTTTCTGCAGGTCTGTTCATTCAATGGAAGGGCTGTAAAATCTCCTTTTCTTAAATCCGAGACGGTTTTTTCAAGATACCTGAGGCATATCTCTATATAATCATCCATTGTCATGCTGTCTTTTTTTCCTGGTACCCATGTTATTTTAGTGTCTTTGACAGAGTATATGCCTGCGCGGTTTACTTTGAATCCGAGGGATTTCATCAAGGCCGCATAAAGGAACAGTTGAAGGCTTGCGCCTTTATTCACAATCTCTGTCCTGCTGAGCTGCGCTGCGCCTGTCTTGTAGTCAATAAGCTCAACTTCGTTGTTTGCAGTAGCGCAGTAGCGCAGTAGCGCAGTAGGATGTCCTTTCATTTTAAACTGCTGCTCTGGTGCTCTGCTGCTCTGGTGCTCTGTTTTTATATCCACCCTGTCTATTTTCCCCCTGAGCTTTATATTTTTTATGACCTCTCCTTCAACAGGCGCCTCAGCCTTCATAAACGAATACCCCTCGTCTCTGAGCTCGCCTTCAATCTCATAGATTTCAGGAAGGATGGAAAGGAATGAATCTCTTATGAAATTTTTCCAGTAGTTTTCCAGCGGTTTTTCATCAAGCACTTTTCCAAGGAGTTTTTCTGCCTCTGCCTTCATATCATCAAAGCCTGCAAATGGTTTTGCCATTAACTCTTCCATGATTTCATGGATTATTGTGCCGAGAAGCATTGCCTCAATCTCATATTCTTTTGTTTCTGAAGGTTCAAGCCTGAGAATCTTTTCTATGAAGAATTTCCTGTGGCAGGTCCTGTATGAATCTATGTCTGTAACCCTTATCTTTGAGTTTTCTCCGAACTGTTTTTTTATCAGCCTGCTTTTGATGCCTATTTCTTTTATATGCGATGAGAGTGGAATCTCGGGATGCCTCAGCAGTTCTTCTTCCCTGCACAGGATTCCGGGTGTTTTCTCTGTGGTCTCAGCTCTACGAGTCGAGTCTACGACCTTCCACGGCAGGAAAGGCGAGGGCAGGAAAAGTCTGTCTGCCTCCATTGCAGGATAGGAGAGGTGGAGGTTTTTTGATGAATCTGTCAACCGCCGGAATATAAACTGCTGGAGGTGCAGGTATCTATTCATATTAACAAGGCCTAATTTTGTCTTAACATTGTCAGGCAGGAGAAGGTCTATCTCAGGCATGGAAGGCAAATCGCCGTCTTTCAGCCCCCCGAGGTATAAATATTCAGGCTCTGTACAGCGCAGCTCAAAGAACCCTGAGACCCGCACGCCTTCTCCCTCTGCCTCTTTTTCTGAAGTGTTCAAGATGTATCTGAGGCTGTCAATGAATTCCCGCAAGCCACCCTTGTCTCCGGCATCTGCAAGAATGAGATTGTCAATAATGGACAGCTCTTTCAGAAACTCTGAGACCTGTTCTCTGGTGTGCGCATCTTCAGTGGCAGAGAAATCAAGGTCTGAAAGAAGTTTGTGGAGGGCTTCTGATATCTGCTTGAAGGTCCCTCTTTCTTTCAGGGATTCAAGAGGTTTGAGCTTTTTAAATATCCATTTGAACTCTTTTTCAATCTCAGGGAGAATGTCTCTTAGTGCTGGGCTCTTAACATTCGACAATGTTTTTGATAAGCCCAGCCATGAGTTTTTGCCTTTGATTATCCCTGAGTAAAGCGATATCTGAGGAATCCACTCTCTGAATAAAGCAGGCATTTTTTTGAAATGCGGGGATGTAAGGAACCGCGAAAACGGAAGCCTCGGATAGTCGTCGGCGATTGATTCAAGCAAGGCAGTGAGGGCAAGGTAAGGCTCTGTCTTTCCCAAGGGTTTTGAGATGGAAAATGTGCATGGGATGCCGTATCTTTTGAATACCCTCTGCACAATGTCATGGTAAGTGTGCAGTTTTGGGAAAGCGACTATTATTTTGTCTAATGCTCTGCACTTGCCTGATATGAACAGGTTTTTGATATACCGGGCAAGGCCCTCAACCTCTTCGTCTATTCCCGGATATGAGACATAGGACAGCCTTTTTTCTGATGACGGCAGGGGAAGGGCTGTCTCAGAGCCGGGAGTGACCGTTTCAATGTTAAAGTTATTCTTTATAAAATCATCAAAACTATCTGTTATCAAAGTAAAATTTTTATCGTATGGCATTGAGATTATTGTTGTCTCTGCCTGCTCGATCAGGCTCTTGAGGATACGCTCTTCTGAGGGGGTCACCTCGTAAAATCCGTCAAGAATAAGGATGGCAGGGCTGTAATTACGCCTGCTTATAATCGCAGGGCACTCTGACATGACATCGTTTTCATCAATAAGATTCTGTGCGGCCAGCGTTTCCTGATATTTTCTGAAGATTTCAATTGCATCCATGGCCCTTTTTGAGCCTTCTTCGGGGACGTTGAGTTCTTCAAATACGCCTTTGAGTTCTTTGTGGATGGACTCAATGTCTTTGCAAGGGAAATACTGCTTTATCTCGTCAATAAAGCTGCTTATGACTGAGGAAAAGCCGATGCCTTTGCCTGACAGCCGTGAGATGATGATTGGTATAATTGATCCTGATATCGGGGTTTTATTTCCATGAAGAGAGTAGAGTTTCTTTGAAAGCTGTTTTATTGTCATCATCTCAGGCGGGATATAGGTGTTTTTTGTCAGTTTATGGAAAATCCTCTGGCTTTCTCTTGTCTTCCACGGGGTAGGGGAGAGGCAGAGGATTTTGGAATAATCCATTCTCCGCAGCGCTGCGAAGGATGAATCATTGCCCTTTGTTTCTGAGATGGCTGTTTTCAGTCCCGTTAGAGATTTATCTCTAAACGGGGTAAAGCCTCTTCTGCTGAACGGGATATAAAAGACCTTCACCTGTTTTGTCATGATTTCGCCTGAAAATAATGCTTATCAGGCATATGCGCCTCAAAACCTTTACAACGCAGCGGGATTTTCTTATATGGCTTCTTTAAATCCATTGGGATTCAAATATGAATACTTCATTATTATCATAGATGTCTTACTAAGGTGCTGCCGTAAAGCTTTTTCAACACACATGCCTGCCATAGATAAGCCATATCTAAACAGCGTAAATCATGGCTCACAAGAGGCGATATATTACGTCCTGTAGTCCGCGTTGACCCTGATGTATTCCTCTGTCAGGTCACAGGTAAGCACCTTTGCAGAGGCAGCGCCTTTGTTCAGGTTTATCAGTATGCTGACTTCGCTGTTGTTTTTCAGATAATTATTCGCCTCTGCGTCTTTTCCTGTGCCGATGCCTTTATTTACGACTTTGATATTTCCTAAATGAATGGATACCTGTTCCTCAATAAATTTTATCCCTGAATATCCGAGCGCAGCCATAATACGTCCCCAGTTTGCATCATTTCCGTAAACTGCTGTCTTTACAAGATTGGAATTTGCAACAGAGAAGGCAGCCTTTTCCGCTTCTTTCTCGTCTGCCGCGCCTTCAACCTCTATTATGATTAATTTTGTGGCTCCTTCTCCATCTTTAACTATAAGCCTTGAAAGTTCGTATGTAATCTCATCAAGGGCATTTTTAAAGATTTTATAGGACGCGGAGTTCTCTTTGATTTCAGAATTGCCCAGCATTCCGTTAGCCATTATCAGCGCCGTGTCATTTGTGGACCTAGCGCCGTCTATGGTTATCCTGTTAAATGATTTCCTCACAGAATCCTTTAGAGCCCTGCTAAGCGCTCTTTTTTCTACTGCGATATCAGTCATGATGAAACACAGCATTGTTGCCATATTAGGAGCTATCATGCCGGCGCCTTTGCAGATTCCTGCTATAGTTCCTGTTCTATATTTACCTGAAAATCCCCCCTTTGCTAAAGGGGGGCAAGGGGGGATTATTGGAGAGGTGGGGGGATTATTTTTGCTGTCCATCTCAATTTTTACTTTTTTGAATATAACCTTCGGAAATGTGTCTGTTGTCATTATTGCGGATGCGGCGTCACGAAGAGTGTGCCTGCCTAAATTGGCTGTGAGCATGGGAATTACCGCTTTTATCTTTTCCATGGGCATCGGTGTTCCGATGACACCTGTTGAGCAGACATAGACAAGGGAAGGATTGATATTCAGGCTTTTTGCTGTGAGCGACGCTGTCTCAGCGGCGTCCTGCATCCCTTTCCTGCCAGTGCACGCATTTGCGTTTCCGCTGTTTACAATTATCGCCTGTCCTTTTCCGGATTTAATCCTTTCCATATCAAGCTTCACAGGCGCTGCCTTTACCCTGTTTGTTGTAAAGGCGCCTGCGATGTTTGCTTCTGTCTTCGAATAGATTAGAGCGATGTCTTTTCTGCCCGGCTTTTTGATAGCGGCTTCTCCAGCAGAGAACAGGAAACCTTCAGGAATGTGTGTTTTGTCTTTATTCTTCAGCATTGCATCTATTTTATCATATTTACAATGCATTAAAGATATTTCATTTCCATAAGTATGTTTTTTGTAATCATGATTGTGTAAGATAATATCTGATGAGAGAAAATTCAGGATGGATAAAAATGTTTTCCGTGATTAAGGATAAAATCAGCACAGCATTTACTGTTCTGTGGCAGTCAGTGAAATCTTTCATTAAAAACGACAATTCTTCTGCGGCTGCCTCTCTTGCTTACTACTCGCTTTTTGCTTTAATTCCGCTGCTGCTCTTGCTGTTTTTTGCTCTCAGTTTCTTTATAACATCCTCCAAGTCTATTATGCAGAGGATTACCATGCTCATAAGCCAGTTTATCCCTTATTACAGCGAGACCATACTTAACGAGGTTTACACTCTGGCAAGGCATAAAGGCATGTGGAAGATAATAAGCTTGGTGGCGCTTCTGTGGATGTTAATGCCGCTGATGAGCACCCTGAGAACTGCATTTTATAATATTTTTAAGGTTGAAGAAAGACCGTCTTTTTTAAAAACTAATATTCTAGACCTCAGCGTAGTACTCCTTACGTTATCTCTTCTTGTTGTTGTCAGTTTCTCAAATGTGGCGTTTAAAAAATTTCTTGTTCTTGGCGGCAGCACACTCCCTTACGATATTGCATCTTATTTCCTTACGGCTGCTGTAATAGCGGTATTCTACCTTGTTTTCATACCTGTAAGGGTTCCATTCTCCTATATAGTTACAGGCTCCGCGCTTACCACATTATTGTGGGGGGTAATAAGGCCTGTATTCGGTCTTTTCCTTTCGTACAATCCACAGTACGGCATTACGTTTGGCTCATTAAAAGCGTTGTTTATCATTATTATATGGATATATTACTCGTTCAGTGTGCTTCTCTTCGGAACAGAACTAATCGCTAATCTGAGGAGAAAAGACGTTCTGATGCTGCGCGGATTGTTTTATGAAACACATACTGACAGGAGGACACAAAAGCTTAAAAGAAAGTTCGGGCGGGATTATAAGGCAGGGGAGGTTATATTTAAGGAAGGAGAAAAAGGCAGCGAGATGTTTTATATCCTTTCCGGCAGTGTGAGGCTGATAAAAAAAGGGCAGACGCTGAGAATTATGCGGAAGGGTGAATACTTTGGAGAGATGGCGTTATTAATCGGAACCTCGAGGACAACAAGCGCACTGGCAGAAGAGGATAACACTTCTCTTGCTGTTATAGGACCTGAGAATTTTGAAGCGCTTCTCAGGGAAGAACCGAAGATAGCAATTTCATTTTTAAAGGAAATGGCCAACAGGCTGAAAAAGACCAATGAGATTCTGCAGTGAACCCTGTTAGAAATTCCAGCGGGGCATTATTTCTAACGGGGTAAACCCGGAATGCAGTTTTTCAGAGGGCTGTGGCTGTCTTTCGGCAATATTAAACTACCTTAACATTAGAGCAATAGCGCAGTAGCTCAGTAGAGCAGTCGTTTTTAGTGAAACTTGTTTTTGACTGCTGGACTGCTGTTCTACTGCTCTGCAGCTCAAAAACAGACCCGTGAATTTTGCCTCAATCCATCCACAGCCTCCTCACGAACTTAATGAGGAATAGTGGTAAAATTATGTTTGTTTTTTTATAGCGTAAAGTTTACTATAAGGCAGGGTTGGAGGGGCATAGATGGAATCAGACTCTTCTGCAGGAAAAGACAAAAGCGCACTTATAGAAAGGCTTCTTAAAGAGCTTCCTATTTTTAAAAGCCTTTCGAATAATTATCTGAGCCGGATTGCAAAGGATTTCATTGTCTTTCAGGTCAAAAAGGGTGAAACGATATTTTATCAGTCTGACTGCAGCACAGACCTTTACATGGTTCTTGACGGCGCAGTAAAGGCATCGCTACTAAATCAGGAAGGTCAGGAGCTTGTTCTTGCGACCTTTGATAAGGGGGACTTTTTCGGCGAGATGAGCCTTCTTGACGGAAAACCGAGGTCTGCCACAATGATAGCTGCAGAGGACTCAGCGCTCGGGATGCTGAAGCGTGAAAGGTTTCTTTCTGCAGTCAAAAACGACCCCATGATTGCCATTGACCTCCTCTCTGCATTGGTGCAGAGGCTAAGAATGGCAGACGGGATGATAGAATCTTTAGCGTTTCTGGATGTCAGCCAGAGACTGATGAAATTGCTTCTGCAGATAGCAAAGGCAGAAGGTGAAAAAGACAAGGGCGGATTTTTCAGGATTAAAAAGCTTACCCATAAGGAGCTGGCAGCCCGCACAGGCGCATCAAGAGAGGCCATATCCAAGGTTATAAAAGTGCTTGCTTTCAGGGATGTTGTGAGAGAGGACGGAGATTGTTTCCTTATCTCTCCTTATGCAGAAACCGGGATATAGGCATTTGGGGGCAAATAAGGTGAATTTTACCTTGACAGCGCAGCCTTATCTCTATACACTTTGATATAGATAGTTATCTTCTTTTTTTTATTTTAAGAAGTTTGCAGTTATGAGGCATAGCAGCAATTACAATCATGAAAGAAGGGAGGCATTCACTATGAAAATATTCGAAAAAGTAACAGGTCTTATTTTTTTATTGTCTTTTCTTTTAATCCCGCAGTTTGCATTGGCTATCGGTTTTGAGGTGGCGGCTGGGGTATGGAACCAAGATCCATCAGGAGACATACGCTACAAGGGAGAGACGCTGAGTCTCGGGAATGATCTGAAATACGGCTCTGAGGCAAGGTTCTTTGGCAGGGCTAAAATAGATATGCCGCTGCTTATCCCTAACATCTATCTTATGGCAACGCCCATGGAGTTTGAGGCAACAGGAAGCAAAAGCGCAAGCTTTACATTCGGCGACAGGACCTTCACAGGCAATACCAATTTTACATCAAGCATTCAGCTTGACCATTATGACATTGCGTTCTACTACGGCCTGCCTTTTGTAAAGACAGCCACGCTCGGCAAGCTGAATGTTGACGCAGGCCTGAATGTAAGGTTTATAGATATGAAGGCTGAAGTTAAACAGGGCGCACTCAACGAATCTAAGAGCCTCACCATTCCATTGCCCATGGTTTATGTAGGAGCCCAGTTTAAGCTTATAGATAAATTGTCCCTTGAGGCTGAACTGCGCGGCATAGCTCTCAGTTCAAATCATTTCTATGACCTTATTGGAAGGGTCAAATATAAGGTTGTAAGGCCTGTTTTTATATCTGTCGGCTACAGGCATGAGGATATAAAAATAGACAGGAGTGATGTAAAAGCAAACTTAACATTTAGCGGCCCCTTTGCAGAGGCTGGTGTTGAGTTCTAAATTGAGACATAGATGAATCTCTACTTCTTGTCATTCCCGCTTGTCGGGAATCCCTCTGGAAGAAAGATTCTGGACAAGCCAGAATGACAGAATATGGAAACCCTGTAGCAAGCTACGGGTATCTAATAGATGAATAAGGTTAAAAATGAGGAGGTGCGGTCGAGTGAGCAGAAAAATGATAGCTGTGTTCCTTTTCGTATTTATTTTTTATTCCTCTGTTAATATTGCCGAGTGTCTTGCCGAATTAAAATGCGTTGATGCAGAGGGCGAGGCTGTTATTGTGAACAACGATGTGCCGTCTGCGAAAACAGAGGCTACTGCTCGGGCAAAATGGAGCGCGATAGAGCAGGCGGTGGGCGTTGAAGTTAAGGCGCAGAGCGTGGTTCAGAATATGACGCTGGTTGACGATGCTATAAGCAAACAAATAAGAGGCGTTATCTCTGGCTTCAAAGAGCTTGCCAAAGAAACACGGAAAGATACCTTTTGGGTCAGGATAAATGCGTGTGTTGAACCCTTAAAGGCAAGAGATGCAGTATCGTCCCTGGCGCTTAATAATTCTATAGCCGTGTTTATACCTGCAAAAAAACCCAAGGTTGTCAAGGAAATGGAAGAGATTCTTAAAACACCTTACGGCAAAACCGAAAGGAGCGGGCTTGCAACCAAAGACGAATATGATGAAACCAACATACTGTCAGAGAATCTTATCGGCAGGCTTACGGAGCAGGGCTATACGGTTATTGATGTTGCTCCGACCCATGCAGCAGATGCACAGGAAATAGAGAATGCGGCTAAAGGCGGCAGTTCCATGGTTGTAAGGAGTTTGATGTATAAATTCCTTTCAAATATCCTCCTTATAGGGAAGATTGATTACACCATCTCCACGAGAAAGGGTCAGGACATAGGATACGGCATATCTATGCCTTTTAATAATGTAACAGTAAGGCTCACTTATCGTATTGTAACGAGGGACAGTTCAGGAAAGACGGTTATTCTTACTGCCGGCACAGAAGAAGGCAAGGGACTGGCAATGAATGTGGAGGATGCTGCTGCAAGCGGATTGAAAGACCTGTCAACAAACCTTATTCCTGTTGTCGTTGATAAGGTCAGCCAGTATATCAAAGGCATAGCAAAGAAGGTTCAGGTTAAGGTTGAGGGAGTTACAGACATAAATACTCATTTTGCTGTGAAGGACATTCTTCAAAACATTGCATGGGTTACGAATGTTGAAGAAAAAACAAAAACAGTGATAAAAACAGAAAAAGTAAACGAGACTACAATGATCTCAGAGCCAATGGCAGTAGGAGGGTTTGGAGAATTTACCTTGAGCTACCCTGAAAATCCTATTTATCTTGCAAACAGCATAGGACAGAAAGGCAATTTCCAGATAGTAAACTTTTCACCGTCTTCAATAACTGTAAGGTACCAGAAATAAGAGGAGGAGAATAGTATGAAAAAGTACAGATTGTTATTAGCTATAATCAGTGTTGTTTTTTTAGTTTCCTGTGCAACCGTAGCAAAGATTGACCCCACCGCTTTTCAGATTGATACCGGCTCTCAAATGGAAATTCCAGCGGTCTGCAAATCATCATACGAGGCTGCGGCCGCCACACGGGTAGGCATTGTTGATTTTACAAACAATAGTTATGGCAAGGTAACCGTCCATTCAGGCTGGTTTTGGTGGAGGGATGTTGAAATGAATCTTCCTCAAACAGTGGCAGATAGCGTAATAGATGTGGTCGTAAATATGGGGGGAGCAAAAGTTTTTACAAGAACAGAAATGCAGAAGGTTCTGCAGGAACACAAGTTTCAGATGTCAGGGCTTGTAGATGATAAAACCTTGGTCAATTTTGGTAAATTAGCAGGATTGCAATATATCATTACAGGCGCTATCAATAATATCAATTTTGGGGAAAGCGCAGCTATGGGTCTTACTAAGGCTCTTTTAGGTGTTCAGGGAAGCTCACCAGAGGCAAGAATAGAGTTAAATATAAGGATGATAGATGTTACGACAGGCGAGATTGTTTTTTCTAAAAAAGTATCAGGGCGGGATTTATTAAGCAATGCAAGCTATGTAGGAATGATTGCAAGCATTAAAAACGCATCAGGCAAGGCGCTTGAGGACATTAGGCCAGAACTCTCAAAGAGATTTGTTGTAAAAGGCTATGTCTTTCAAACAAGGACAAGTCCTGACGGCAAAGAAAGAACTGCTCTTATAAATATCGGTGAAAAACAGGGCATAAAGGCAGGTTCAAAATTGGTTATATATATATTTCAAGATATAAAAGATCCATTTAGTGGAAAGTCAACTTGTGATAGGGTAAAACTTCCTGTTGAAGCAGAGGTAACCGACCAGATACAGGATGATAAGGCATGGATTATAATAACTGGAGATCCCAATCAGGTTCGCCGTGTTCGTACAGGGGCTCTTGTGGAAAGAGCGCCCGTGGAGGGGCAACAGTTCTATAAGAAACTTGGACTCTAAACTTGGCGGAGGTGAATTTTACCTTTACATATATCGCCGTTAGTGGTAAATAGTAAGAAGAGACAATGATATTAATAACTTTAACGACAAAACGAAGGAGGTAGGTATGAAAGGCTGTATGAGAGTTCTGTTTATGGTTTTTATTCTTGCGTTTGTTTCTTCGTGCGAAAAGCAGGTCGCCAAATGCACGGAGCCGACCGATAACCCGTCACACCATTATCTGATGGGAATGCAGGCGCTGGAGGAGAAAAAAATTGATGTTGCGCAGAGCAAATTTGAAAGGGCTAATTTCTGTGACGAAAAGTTCTCTCCTGCCTATGATGGGCTTGCTATTGTTTCAGCTTATAAGACCAAACAACAGGCTGACGCGGCATTTAAAAAGGTTGAGACTGAAAGGGCAATGGAACATCTCAAAAAAGCAGACAAACTCGCAGAAAGCGCTGAGGACAAATTTGACCACCTTGTGGCAACAATGAGAGTGCATAGCGCCCTTAAAACACCAAAAGACTGGCTGAAGACAGCAGAAGACGCTTTCAGCGATATCCGCGAGCTTAAGGTTGAAGAAAAGAAACTGACTTACTATCAGGGCAAAGAGGCTGCGGATTATTTTATGGGCAAGGCATAT
>CAZHHV010000026.1:2598-4633 GCA_964532335.1 uncultured Nitrospiraceae bacterium | reverse complement strand
TAAGATGGAAGAAAGCCCAAGAGGCAGAAAGAAAGCGTATTGAGGCCGGCGGTATTCGCGATGCGGACTATGCTCAGACGGTAACGGAGTTGAAACTATTTTTGGAGGGGAGGAGTGATGAGCTATTAGACTTTCTGTCGAAGAGAATGACCGAGGCATCTAAAGAAGAGGCATTTGAGGAGGCCAGAAAACTAAAGGTTGATGAGACAAAGCTTACATATTATCAAGGAGTAGAGGCGGCAAACTATTTTATGGGCAAGGCATATCTCAAGGCATTGGAGTTCAGGCAGGCAAGAGATAAGTTTGCCGATGTCTTGAATGCAAAGAGAGAGGGCAAATGGAATGAAAAAGCTGACAAAGCACATAAGCGCGTAGACAAGATAGTCCGCGCTATGGCAGGCATTACAGTAGGCGATGTCGGCAAGCAGATAGCTGTTAAAGATTCAGTCACAAGGGCAGACCTTGCGGCGCTTCTTATTGTCGAGATGAAACTTGACAAGCTCTTCGCCGGACGCATCCCCGTAAAATCACAGATTGACAAGATGAAGGCAGAGTTTACGCCGGCAGATGTGCTTAACCATCCATTTAAGGAAGAGGTGCTTACAATAATGAAGTGGAAGGTAAGGGGGCTTGAGCCTAAGTTTGACGGGACTACAAAGGCATATCTCTTTAAACCGTCGGATGTTGTAAAAAGAGGCGAAATGGCGTTGATACTTGAAGACGTATTGATTAAACTCACAGGCAAAGAGGAACTTGCCACTGCATTTTTCGGGCAGGATACATCACCGTTTCCTGATGTGAGAAAAACATCGCCGTTCTACAATGCTGTTATGAATATGACAACAAAAGGAATCATGGAAGGCGAGCTGTCAGGCGAGTTCAGAATAGATGCTCCAGTTGACGGCGCAGAGGCATTGCTTGCCATGAGAGTTTTAAAACAGAGGATGAATATATATTAAGCTGTCAGCTATTAGCTATTTAAGGAGGACGATATGAAACATAAGAGATGGCTTATCGGAGCATTGATTTTACTCATTGGACTTGGAGGCATAGCTGTTGCCCAGCAATACCCGGCGGGAGACCCCATGAGCGGACAGCCACAGCCTGCGCAGCCGGCCAGCACTGTTCAGCTTGACGCAAGTTTTACTGCTGCAAATGAGTGGCTGAGCAAGAATAACCTTTCTTTAACGGGTAGCGCCTCAGGCAGGGATGATGGTGCTGCTTTCGGTCAGGAAATGATTTTGTTTTACGGCGAGGCTTACGGCAATCCTGCGCATACCAATATCGCGCAAAGGGGAGGCATGGCTAAAAGGGCTGCAGTAGTTGTAGCCCAAAGGTCACTTGCAGAATATATGAACGGCTTTGCGATTGTCGGCGATACGCTGGTTAAAGACGGCGTAGCACAGTATGATGTAATCAGGTCTGCTGTTGCGGGGTTCATAAAAGGCATGCAGGTAGTATTTCAGGATTACAGCCCGGAGAAAGATACTGCCATTGCCATAATCAAGGTAGGAATGCACGGGCCGGATGGTTTTGCAACCAGCGTGTATAAAAAGATGTTTGTGACCGAAAAAAAGATGGACCCCCAATTCGTAAAGGCTATTCATGAGGTAGATGGCAAGCCTGCGCCTAACTTTAAGGCGGCGGTAGTGCCTACTGAAAGTTACGATGGCCTTATAATTGACGCTACTGAGCAGAACTTCAGGCCGGCCCTGATAAACAGGGTGTTCACTCCAAAGGGAGAACTGCTTTACGACCCGTCAAAGATAAGCCAGAAGGTGCTGGTTGAGCAGGGATGCGGCGAGTATACAAACAGCGTGGACAAGGCAAAGGCTGCCCTTGGCTCAAGAGGCGTAAAGAACCCTCTTATTATCAAAGCAGTAGGCACGGTTAGCGTGTCTGACCTTCAGGTCTCCGATGATGACGCAGTGAATATCTTCTCGGCGAACCAAAAGAAAGGTTTTTTTGCAAGCGCGAAGGTAGCCTTTGTATTGAAATAAATTTAACCAATAAGCAGCGGGCAATTTTTATTTGT
>CAZHHV010000026.1:0-2588 GCA_964532335.1 uncultured Nitrospiraceae bacterium | reverse complement strand
GTTTTCTACCACGTTCATCGAAAGAACAATTTAGTCTGTCATTCCTGCGAAAGCAGGAATCAAGAAAAAAGGGGATTAGATTCCGCATCAAGTGCGGAATGACAACTAAAAAATGTATAGAACTGTTTACAGACAGCACGCTATTTTTGTTCCTGATTAAGCTAAACCGAGGTTAAAAAAGTTTATGCACATTGTATTAATATGTCTTTGCATAGCCGCTGTATTGCTGCCCCTGCCGTGTTCAGCTAAAACCCTTATTCTTGACGGAGATCTGGAAAGCAGGATAAAGATGTCCCAGCAGATCAGCTTTGACGTCCAGCAGGGGGTAAAGACACTAACTTTTAAATTCGCTCTTCCGACCGAATTTTCCAATAAGGCAACGTCGCAGAGCATTGACGGCCTGAATATAAAATTCACTCCGGAACCGGTATCAGTTGTTGACGATATAGATAAATTCGGCAACAGGTTTAAAAAGGCAAGGTGGGAGAAGCTGAAGCAGCGCGTCAATGTCACAATATCGTTCCATGCGCGCATAAAGGCAGAGCTGCGTTCAATGGACAGCAGCTCTCCGTTCCCGCTAAACGCCATACCAAATGATGACGCGGTATTTCTCAGGCCGACACAGATGGTGCAGAGCGACAATGAAGAAATAATAGCTCTCTCAAGGAGGCTTACAGTCAATGCAAGGACCACTCACGATGCCGTGAACGCAATACTTAACTGGGTCGCTGACAATGTGAAGTACACTTACAACCCTCCTCAATACGATGCGATACACACGATAAAAACAGGCAAGGGCAATTGCCAGAATTTCGCGCATCTCTCAATGGCATTGCTAAGGGCAGCAGGCATTCCTTCAAGAATTGTCGGCGGCATCAGCCTTAAGCGCCAGTGGAAAGTCCCGGTTGAAAACGGCTATCTTGTGCAGGATATGGGGCAGGGAGGACATGCGTGGATGGAGATATTCTTCTCTGATTTAGGATGGCTTTCCTATGACCCCCAGCAGTCCAGGCAGTTTACTTCAACGCGCCATATCAAGCAGACGCACGGATTGGATTCAAAGGATATTAATGACTCATGGTCTGCATCGCCTTATCTACCTCAATATAATGAAAATATAGAGGCGGTTTTTACCAATGACGAAACAAATATAAAACTGAGGGCGTCAAAGAGCGCTCCGGTATCTTACATTATGAGCAATAATCTCATGGCAAAAGCAATTGCGCCTGAAAAACCATTGCCCCCGATTCCTAAACCCGAACCTCCTGTTGTCAAACCAATTCCGCCGATAACAGTAAAACCTGAACCTCCGGTTAAACCTTCTCCCAAAAAGAAGGGTGTCATTGAATTCGGCAATACGGACTTTCCAGCGCTGGTGGATGTTTATCAGGTTGTCGGAAATGAGGCTACAAGAATCCTTGATAAGGAGACTGCCGAGTATGTAACATCCCGGTATATTTATGCGCAGGCGTTTACTGTGACTGATACGATGACAATGTATGAAGTGTCTCTTGCCATGCGAAAATTCGGAGGCGACGGCACGCTCTATATTGATATTGTTAAGGATGAAAACGGAAGACCAGGCTTTTCAGGAGAAAGGTCGCTGCCTGTTTTCCTTGGAAACATAAAGTTCCGTCCGGGTTATTACTGGATAGACTTTGCATTTGCCAAGGAAAAAGAACCATCGCCTGTCCTTAAACCCGGCAAGTACTGGATAATTCTCAGGCATTCAGGCGAGGCAATAGTAAACTGGTTCTTTATTCCGGGCAATGCTTATGGAGACGGAGACGATACGCGTTCAACTGTTAAGGGCTATAAGTGGGAAGACCTGCTGAATTACGATTTCGTGTTTAAGGTAAGAGGAAGGGTGCAGTGAAAATACTTAGTGTATTTGCTGCTTTTGTTTTTTTGTTTATATTTATGGTAGATGCCCTGCCTGCCGAGAAGGCGCAGAAACAAAATCCGCCTTTATCTAAAGAAGAGGTACAGAAAATAAGAGATATAGCAATGATTATCGCGGGAGAAATAACAAGAAGGGGTATAACGTCTGTTACAGTAACGGATTTTAAGGATATTGGCGGCAAACCTTCAAAAGCAGGCAAAACAGCTTCCGTTGAATTCAGAAAGCAGATGGAAACGATCGGGAAGACAAGATTTGCCGTTGTGGATGCCAGCGGCGGCGCTGTTGTTACGGGGATGTTCCTTCCGTTTAAAGGCGGCGATAAATGGAGACTGGACATAAAAGTTCTATCGCCTGATAACAGGCTTATTACATCTTACAGCGGGTTCTATAGAAAAACAAAAGGAGTGAAAAAATGAAAAATATATTGTCAGTCTCATCAATTCTATTTGTTTTAATATTCCTTTCATCATGCGCGCCGACAGAGAAGATAAAAAAAGATAGCCCTGAAGCACAGGCTGTAGCAGAAGAAGAACTTCCGAGGATTGTTGCGGTACTGCCATTTCAGAACGATACAGAGGAAAGAGGCATAGCAAATCAGGTCAGAAAGGCGTTTTACAACCATTTCAGTTCCAAACCTTACAAGGACATTGAGCCTTAAATCCTTGATGAAAAAATTGTCTATTTG
>CAZHHV010000025.1:0-18814 GCA_964532335.1 uncultured Nitrospiraceae bacterium | reverse complement strand
TATACCGGGCTTGAACCGTCAATCGTTATAAGTTTATCCGCTGCCATTGCAGGCATTGTAAATGCCGCTGCCATAACCATTAGGGCAATCAAGCCCAAAACAACTTTCTTAAACATTCTTTGTCCTCCTTTAAAATTATATCTTCTAACTGTGTTTATTGTAACAGGGGATTGTTACAGGAATATTAAAGGAAGGTTAAGTTCTGATTAACAGGATGAACAGGAAATTCTTGCCTTTGTGCCTTTTCCCTGCGTGCTTTCTATTTTCATTTCCCAGCCGTGCGCCTTTACAAGATGCTTTACTATCGCAAGCCCCAACCCTGTTCCGCCGAGTTCCCTTGAGCGGGAACTGTCAACTCTATAAAACCTTTCACCAAGACGGGGCAGATGCTTCTGCGGAATGCCTATGCCGGTATCCTCTATGCTGATTTCGATAAACAAAGGAGGATGAACGACCGCTTCGCTCGGATGAAGGACGCACTCATCCCTCGTCTCTCGTCCCTCATCTTTCGTCCCTCGTGCTCTTACCGTCACTCCGCCCGTTTCTGTAAACTTTATTCCGTTATCCACAAGATTAAGGAGTATCTGGACTAGACGATTTCTGTCAGCTTTTATCTCGCCAAGATTTTCAGGTATCTCCTTTCTCAGATAAATGCCATTTATCTCGGCCTTGTTCCGCAATACAGTAAAGACTGTATCAATAACATCGTCAAGACTGACTGCTGTTTTCTCTATTTTTATATCGCCGAGTTCTATTCTTGAAAGCGTAAGCAGGTCTTCAACGAGTGAATTCAGGCGTTCGCTGTGATTTTTAATTGTCTGTAAAAACCTCGAGGCGTTCTCCTTATCATCAATCGCGCCAGCCATCAATGTCTCGGCAAATCCCTTTATTGCCGTAATGGGAGTTTTTATTTCATGGGATACATTTGCCACAAAATCCTTTCTCATATCCTCAAGCTGCCTGAGCCTTGTAATATCATGAAATGACAGCATGACGCCTGACACATTCTCGCTCTGTGGAGGATAATAAAACGGCGCTGCTGTTGCCATGAGATAAAGTTCTTTTGGATATTCAATCTCAATCTCCTGTACAACAGATTCTTCTTTATCCGTAACCTCTTTCATGATATCGGTTAACCCGACATTTCTTATTACCTCCAGCAGCGGTCTGCCCTCTATATCGCGCTCAACCCCGAAAACTTTTTTTGCAGCAGGATTGCAGATCAAGACCTTGCCCTTGGCGTCCAAAAGCACAAAGCCATCATGCATATTCTTTAAAAGTTCCTCCATCCTGTGCCTGTTCTCATTGCTCCGCTCAAGCCGCATCTTGAACTCATGCGCCATGGTATTTATATTTTTTGCAAGCTCTCCAATTTCTCCCTTTTCCTTAAGAAACAATCTTGTCTTGAAATTGCCTGCTGTAACTTCCCTTGAGAAAGCTGCAATCTCTTTAACTGATTTCGTAATCTTCCTGGCTTGCAAAATAGCTGTCAGAATAACCGCAAGCAGAGTGATAACAGATGCTATAGCTATGCGCATCCGCAGGAAAGAGATTGCTTTTTCCATGTCATGCAGCGGAACCGCAAGCCTTAAAAATATTTTTTTATCCAACAAAACGGCAAAATAGAAAAAATCTTTCTGCACTGTCTTGCTGAAACGTATGGAACTGCCGGTAATACTAATTGAAGCCTCTTGAATCTCAGGCCTGTCAAGATGGTTTTCCATCTTCCCGGACAACTCATCAGAATCGCCGATTACTTTGCCGTCGCTTTCAATAACCGTTATCCTTGCGCCTGTTTTTTCCTTATACCGCCTGCAGAAATCATCCAGACTGTCCTTGGAATGCCGTGGTATCTCATCAGCAATTAAACCAGCCTGAATTCCCATACTTTCTTTCAGCTTTGCAATATGATTATCCTTAATAACTTGCGAGAGGTATATTTCAAGAGGGATAAAAAGCAGAGGGGCTATAATGATATATGAAAGCAGAATCCTTCTGAAGAGGACACGTTTCATTACTTGCCGTCAAAAAAATAACCCGCACCGCGCATGGTCTTGATGCAGCGGGGACTTGAAGGATTTTCCTCTATCTGCGCGCGCAGCCTTCTTATATGCACATCTACTGTTCTCGGCTCAACGAAGGCCTCATCACTCCATACTGCATTTAGAAGTTGTTCGCGGTTAAAAACCCTTCCCTTTCTCTCAATAAGATAAAGAAGAAGCCTGAATTCTGTAGCGCTCAGTTTAACCGGAATGCCTTTGCGGGTTACGGCATACGCATCTTTGTCTATAACAAGGTCTCCTTCTTTTATTATGCGGGCTGATGCAGGTCTTTCTTTTGCCCTCCTGAGGACAGCATTAACCCTTGCAACAAGCTCTCTCGGGCTGAACGGTTTCGTAATATAATCATCCGCTCCCATCTCAAGCCCCAGGACTCTATCCACCTCTTCTCCTTTGGCTGTAAGCATAATAACAGGCAATGACGCCGTTTGAATATCATTTCTTATTATCCTGCAGAGTTCAATGCCCTGAAGTCCGGGAAGCATGAGGTCAAGGATGACAAGGTCATAATTGCCTTTCTTTATCTTTGCGAGGGCTGTTTCGCCATCCGGAGCCGAATCTGCAATAAAACCTTCTTTTTTAAGATTATATGCTATAAGCTCAACGATATCTTTTTCATCATCAACAATTAAAACTTTCTTTGCCATACTGATAAAATGCTATAACCTTCTTGCATAAAAATCAACTCTCAGGGTTTTATTTTTCTAAAACTGTCCAGCGAAACTATCTTCCCTTTAGTCACAGCATCTTTTTTATCGTTCCGGATTTTTTGAGGCTCTGACAGAGCATCGTTAGTTTCCAGCATATCCCATCTGTCAAATTTTATCTTCGCATCAGGAGAATACACAGAGACTATATCATCGGCGTGCAGAAAACAGTTCTCCACTTTATTGTTAGAGCCGAATCCGAGCGTTGTTACGATGCTCCCGTCTTCAGTCCATTGAAGGGTTTTATAGTTTTTGCTGTTAAAAGCCAGTACAAGTCCGTTTTCTTTTTCTTCGTCAGTAAAACCCCTATTTCCTATCACAGTGCGTTCAGACTGCTTGATTACGACAAAAACCCTGCCGTAGTCATTCAGCATGTCATAAAATAAATTCTGGAGATATTTAAGTTGGTTTTTCATTTAAATAAAAATGGTGCCCCCTGCAAGAATCGAACTTGCGACACCAGGTTTAGGAAACCTGTGCTCTATCCTACTGAGCTAAGGGGGCTGTCAACAAAAGTTCAAAATTAAAAGTGAAAAGTTACTAAGAAAAAGAAACTATGGTTTTTATGATACCATTTCATAAAACAGACAGTCCAGTTGCGCGTGAACGTTTATATAGCCGTTTTCTTCTTTATCGCCCATTTTATAATCGCCTCAACCATAGCCTCAATTGTCGCAGTCTCAGGCATAATTTTAACTTTGAGCCCTGCCTTTTCAACAGCACGGGCAGTTACCGGCCCTATAGCAGCAATCGCAACATCCCTGAGAAGATCATCCGCATCTTTTCCTATAATCTCTATGAAGTTGTCGAATGTTGACGCGCTTGTGAATGTCGCAACTGATATGCGTCCTTCTTTTAAAAACCGCTTTAACCGTTTGCCGTGCATCTCCGGCTTGACTGCACGGTAAGTTACAGGGACATCAATCTCTCCGCCTAATTCTCTCACCTTCTCAGGAAAAATCTCTCTTGCCTTCTCAGCCCTCGGAAGAAGCAGCCTCATTCCTTTCAACCCTCGAATCCTTGAACCCTCGAACCCTTGTATTACTTTGATAAGTCCTTCCGCATTAAACTCCTCAGGTATTAAGTCAACCTTAATTCCGCATTTTTTTATTTCCGCTGCTGTCTTTGTTCCAATCGCACATATCTTTATGCCCTTCAAATCCCTGATGTCCTTATCTTTCTCCATCATCCTTTTAAGGAAATACTTCACGCCATTGCCGCTTGTAAAAATAATCCAGTTATACGCCTCAATCTTATTTATCGCGCTATCAAGCTCATCATAGTTTTCCGGCGGCGCTATCTCTATGGTCGGGAACTCAATCATCTCCGCTCCCAGATCTTCAAGAGGCTCAAATCCTCCGGCATGCTCTCTTGTCACAAGCACCCTGTGTCCGAACATTGGTTTCTTCTCGTACCACATTAATCTCTTTCTTAATTTCACCACTTCGCCGACCACCATAACGGCAGGAGGCTTTATATCTTTTTCCTTCACAATGTCAACAATGTCTCTCAGAGTGCCTGTTATGGTCTTCTGGTCAGGCCTTGTGCCCCACCTTATCACGGCAACGGGCGTGTCTGGGCTTCTGCCGTTTTCCATCAGCTTCTTTACGAGGACATCCATATTTTTCACAGCCATTAAAAAAATCAGAGTGCCGGCTCCTGTTGCAAGCTTTGACCAGTCTATCGCAGACTCTTCTTTTGTCATGTCCTCATAACCGGGGATTACCGCAAATGAAGATGAATATCCCCTGTGCGTGATAGGGATGCCTGCGTATGCAGGAGCTGCCACAGCAGAGCTAACGCCGGGCACGACTTCAAAATCAATATTGTTTTCAGCAAGCGCCTCTGCCTCTTCTCCTCCCCTGCCGAATACAAAGGGATCACCGCCTTTAAGCCTGCATACAACTTTTCCTTCTCTTGCCTTTTCAACGAGAACTTTGTTTATTTCATCCTGTGTCATTGTATGGTGTCCGCCTCTCTTGCCGGCGTATATGAATTCAGCGTCATGTTTTATATAATTCAAAACCTGAGCATTTAAATGGAAGTCATAAACCACCGCATCTGCTCTCTGGAGGCATTTCATTCCTTTGACTGTCAGCAGTCCGATATCGCCGGGGCCTGCGCCAACAAGATAAACTCTGCCTTTTTTCTCGTTCATAAACAGATAATTTTAACACAAATAAGCAGAAGCTCTCTCCATTAAATATTCCATGAAAATTCACTAACAAACTCTTAACACTGATTTCACCGATAAAATCCTTGCAAATCATGCAGTTACAAAAAAATAACTTTCCGCTTGACATACACAAGATATTGTGGTTTAATTACTGAAACTTCATTTAACAACACTAATTATTGGAATACAAGGAGACTCCGATTCGTGGAGATTTGCAAGGGCTTTGAAGATTGGTTTTCCTGCTTGAAATGCCCTGCTATCTGTACAAAAGCCTGTCCTATAGAAAAAGAAAATGCTATTGAAGAGCTGAGACAGCGGATGAATTTGCGTGAAAGTTATAACAGCCGGACGGAATTTAAAGAAATCATATAATTTTAACAGGAGGAATTTATGAAGGTCTTAAACGGTCTCAGCCTCACACAGAATGCGATAAAAGTCCTTGAGAAAAGGTATCTCAAAAAGAATGAGGAAGGAAAGATCGTAGAGACGCCCCATGAGCTTTTCAAAAGGGTTGCGCGGAGTGTTGCGGCTGCCGATCTTCACTATGGAAAGACAGAGGCAGAAGTCAATGCGATAGAGTCATCTTTTTATGAGATGACAACCTCTCTGGATTTCCTCCCCAACAGCCCCACGCTGATGAATGCGGGAAGAAGGCTTGGACAGCTCTCTGCATGTTTTGTCCTTCCTGTCGATGATTCAATGGAATCTATATTTGATGCGGTGAAGAACGCCGCAATAATACATAAATCAGGCGGAGGGACAGGATTCAGCTTTTCAAGACTCAGGCCCAACGGAGATGTCGTAGGTTCAACCAAAGGCGTATCGTCAGGCCCGATATCATTCATGACAGTCTTTGATACGGCAACAGAGGCAGTAAAGCAGGGCGGCACAAGAAGAGGCGCAAATATGGGCCTTTTGAGAGTTGACCATCCTGACATTATAAACTTCGTCACATGCAAAGATGAAAATACAAAGCTGAATAATTTTAATATCTCGGTCGGGCTCACGGAAGAATTTATGAAGGCCCTGTCAGAAGACAGGCATTACGACCTCTTAAACCCGCGCGCGCAGAAGGTTACTCAAAGGCTCAAGGCAAAAGAAGTGTTTGACCTGATAGTAAGCCATGCATGGAAAAACGGAGAGCCGGGCATTGTGTTCCTTGACAGGGTAAATGAATCAAACCCAACTCCGCATATAGGTTCAATAGAATCAACAAATCCATGCGGAGAACAGCCATTGCTTCCTTATGAATCATGCAATCTCGGCTCTATCAATCTCGCAACCCATGTTAGGCATGACGGTGAAGCGCAGGTGGACTGGCAGAAACTAAAAGACACCGCATGGAAATCAGTTCATTTCCTTGACAACGTAATAGATGTAAACAAATATCCGTTGAAAAAAATAGAGGAGATGACAAAGGCAAACAGAAAGATAGGTCTCGGCGTTATGGGATGGTCAGACATGCTCATACAGATGAACGTCCCTTACAACTCCGGCAGGGCAGTAGAGCTTGCCGAGGAGGTTATGGGATTTATACAGGCAGAGGGCAAAAAGGCATCATCAGCGCTCGCGGAAGAAAGAGGAGTTTTCGAAAATTACGAAGGAAGCATCTATGACGGAAAACTCAGAGTAAGAAACGCAACAGTGACAACCATTGCGCCGACAGGCACATTGTCAATAATCTCAGGATGCTCATCAGGCATCGAGCCTTTATTCGCAGTCTCATATGTAAGGACTGTAATGGAAGGCACAAAACTTATAGAGGTAAATCCACATTTTGAAAAAGTCGCCAAAGAGCGCGGGTTCTGGAACAGGGAGTTGATGGAGAAAATCGCTGAGAAAGGGACGATAAAAGATTTTAACGAAATTCCTGATGATGTTAAGGCTGTGTTTGTCACGGCGCATGACATAACGCCTGAAGAGCATATAGTGATGCAGGCTGCCTTCCAGAAATATGTTGACAATGCAGTATCAAAGACAGTCAACTTCTCGCATGAGGCAACGCCAAAGGATGTTGAAGATGTATACCTGCTTGCATACAAGCTCGGCTGCAAAGGAGTCACTGTTTATCGCGACGGCTCAAGGGAAGAGCAGGTTCTTACAACAGGCAAGTCAAAAGAAAGCAGTCAGCAGTCAGCGGTCAGCGGTCAGCAGGTTCAAAAGATAGTGCCGAGGAAAAGGCCGGAGGTTTTGAATGCCAAAAACCGTCTCATTAAGACTGGCTGTGGCAACATCTATGTTACTACCACTGAAGATGAAAAAGGGGATCTCTTTGACCTCTTTACCTCTATGGGAAAGGCTGGAGGATGCGCTGCAAGCCAGGCAGAGGCAATCGGAAGGCTCATTTCACTTGCTTTGAGGTCCAATATCGAGCCTGAAGTAATAACAAGTCAACTTAAAGGTGTGCGCTGCCACCAGCCGGCATGGCACAGCGGAGGGCAGATCCTCTCATGTGCTGATGCAATTGCAATGGCTATCGAAAAACATAGAACAGACGGCAAGAAAGGAAACGGCAACGGACACAAAGATTCTTCAGGCATCATGCTGATAGGCGCATGCCCCGAATGCGGAGGCGCTGTTGAGCACGAAAGCGGCTGCGCAGTCTGCCACAACTGCGGGTTTACAAAATGCGGGTAGATGAATAATGTCTACGGAAAAGAAGAAAAAGAAATCAATTTTAAGTCTTGGAGGAATAGCAAAGGGCAGAAAGGTTGGAACTGGGAGTGAAAGGGAATACACAAAAACAGTGGTTTCAAAAAAGATTGCTGAGACAAGAATGAAAAAATCCAAATTGCTAAAACAGAAAAAACAGCAACTTTGACGACGAGAAACAACATCAATGAACGACACGACACTTTTAGGAAGAACTGACATTTCAACTATTCCCATTGACTATTCATGGGCATTTGCTGACAAGACAATAAAAGACACTTCTTACATTACACACGGCTACTACACCTACCCCGCAAAGTTTATTCCACAGCTTGCAGCACGACTGATAAAAGAACACAGCAATGAAAACGACATCGTAATGGACCCGTTTATGGGAAGCGGGACGACTGTTGTAGAGGCAATCGTAAATAACAGAATTGGAATCGGCACAGATATTAACAACATTGCTTACTTGCTTACAAAAGTTAAAACAACACCAGTCAATACGGCAGAACTTTTACAAGAATACAGCAAAATTGAATTTGACTTGCAGAACCAACTAAACGGACAATATGAACATTTTCTAAAAAAAGCTTTAAAGGTTGTTCCTCAGAATGACAGAATTGATTACTGGTTTAAGCCAGAGCAAAAAGAAAAATTGTCAATAATTTTTGCAAGAATTTTAGAAGTAAAAAATAATGACATCAGAAATTTCTTTTTAATTGCTTTCTCTCAAATCTTAAAATCCTGCTCTATATGGTTACAGAAAAGTGTTAAACCCACGAGAGACCAGAACAAAAAAACTTTTGAACCACTACCTTTATTTCTTAATCAAACAAAAAAAATGATTAAGAGACATTATGAGTTTGACAAAATTTTAAATCCAAAAATAAAACAGAACATTGATAAATACAGAGTAGTAAAATGCGGTGATTCCCGCAATTTGCCTTGCGAAAAAAATAAAGCAACATTAATTGTAACCAGCCCGCCTTATGTAACTTCTTACGAATATGCAGACCTACATCAGTTACCTTCATTGTGGTTTGGATATTTGAGTGAGTTAGCAGAGTTTAGAAAAAAATTTATCGGCAGCGCTTACAAAGACAGAGGGAAAATTGATTTAAAAAGTTTTTTAGCAGAGGAAATTGTTACACAACTTGGAGAAAATAAAAAGGGGAGAGAAGTAAAAAATTATTTCGCTGATATGCTGGAATGTTTTTGTGAAATGAAAAGAACATTGAAGAAAGGCGGCAGAGCGTGTATTGTAATTGGAAACACGCAGTTTCAAGGAGTCAATATTTTGAATGCAGAAGTTTTCCAAGAGCAATTTGAAAATATAGGATTTAAAACATACGATATTATTCACAGAGAAATTCCGTCTAAAATGTTACCGTCAACACGAGATACTGAAACTGGACAATTTGTAAAAACAACAGATAAGAATTTGAAATTGGCTTATCCAACAGAGTATATTTTAACAATGGAAAAATTATGACTATCAACGACCTCATTGCATTATATAGCAAGAAGAAAGCGAAATACGGCACGGAAGCATATCGGCATATTTCAAATCTTCTGAGAGAAGCAAAAGCACAACACAAAAAAGATTTCAAAGGAACTGACCACGAACAATCTTGGAGAGCATTTAAAGGAAAAAATCTTGAAAAATTAATTGAGTTTATCATGACGGATGAAGTCAGAAGTTTGGGGCTTGAAGTCATAAATGGAAATTCCCTTGAGAGAACCAACGGAGAAAATCTCTCTAAAGAATTGGGATTAGTAAAAAGAAATTTGCTTATTGACTATGGAGAATTTGGCTCTCATCTTCCAGATGTTGATATTATCATTTACAATCCAAAGGCGAGCAAAATAGTTGCCGTGCTTGCAAGTAAAGTAACTTTGCGAGAACGAATTGCTCAAACTGGTTATTGGAAAATCAAACTTGCTTCGGATAAAGTTACGCAGCACATAAAAGTTTATTTCGTTACGCCTGATGAAGATGGAACATTGACAGTAAAGAAACCAACAAAGAAAGGCAGAGCAATAGTTGAAGTAGATTTAGATGGAAGTTATGTTTTGAGTGAAACCAACATAGAAGAAAGCAAAAAAGTAAAAATGTTTGACAAATTTATTGATGATTTGAAAAAACTAATCAAATGAAATACCTATTATTTATTTTTTACAACAACGGCTTAAAGCACAATGCTGTTTATGAGAACCTTGCTGTTCTTCACGAGAGCATAAACCAACTTATAGAAGAAGAAAATTTAATTGTAAGGAAAGAAAAATTGCCTTCTTTTTCTGAATTAGAAAATCACTTCAAAAGCGAAGAAGATTTCTTTCACTCATTATCAAATGGAACTTGGTTTCATATACAAGAATTGTCAGAAAGAAATTTCATTAGAGATAGAATCCCGCAAGAAATTTCAGCATAAATGAAAACAGACAAAGAATTAGTTTTAGAATCCACAACCCTTTGGGACTTCCCTACTCAAAATTATGGAGATAAGCCGCATGGAAATAATAAATATAATGGTGTAACTCCTGCATTTATCATCTGGAACTTATTGCACCGCTACACAAAAGAAAATGATTTGGTTGTGGACCCGATGTGCGGCAGTGGAACAACCATTGATGTTGCAACAGAGTTAAACCGAAAAGTCATTGGCTACGATATAAATGTTGTACGACCAGGCGTAATAAAAAATGACGCAAGACAAATTCCTCTTAAAGACAACAGCGTTGATTTTGTTTTTATTGATTCACCTTACTCTGACAACATAAAATATTCTGATGACAAAAGGTGTATCGGAAAAATTTCTTGTGAGAAAACAGATTTTTTTGACGAGTTAGAAAAAGTTGCCAAAGAAATTCACAGGATTTTAAAACCAAACAAAGCGATGGCTTGGCTCATTGGCGACCAATGGATAAAAAAGAAATTTACGCCGACTGGATTCTTACTCTATCAACGATTAGAAAAATACTTTGAGCCAATGGACGCTATCTGCGTAACACGACACAATCAAACATCAAACACTAGACTTTGGCATAACAGAGCAAGACGATTTAATTTTTATTTGCGGGGATTTAAGCATTTATTCATAATGAAGAAAAAATAAAATGCAGAAAGAAAAAGGGGATGGTTCTAATTGAATAGTGAAAAACCAAATACCACCATAATCCTCGGAGGCAGGCGTGACTAACATTACCAGTCCATATCTCTTTGAGAAAACAGCGGTTGATTTCCTCAATGTCAAGACAGAGGAAGAGACGCGTTATTCTGTTGAACAGCAAGCCGCTTTAACCGAAATAGAAACTCTCGACAATAAATTGATGCAGCGCTTTCATAATAAAATCAAGCTTCAGCCGGAATTAACCCGACAGCTTGTAAGTTTTCAAGCCAATAAACCCAGACCGACCTACCGCTGGTATAAATACAAAGAGGCTTTTTCCGCTTCTCTTATTGAACTTCTGTTGTCAAAATATGGAATTACATCCGGTAAGGTTCTTGACCCCTTTGTCGGCAGCGGCACTGCCTTGTTTGCGACAAGCAATGCCGGAATTGATGCTGATGGGATTGAACTGCTTCCTATCGGACAGCAGATTATCCTTGCAAGGAAATGTTTAGAGAGAGAATTTACAAAAGATGATCTCGCTTGCTTTAAACGCTGGGGGATTGAGCGACCTTGGTCTCAATCACAAGTCAGAATATCTCTTTTTGAGTTACGCATTACAGCAGGCGCATATCCTAAGCAAACGCTCGAATTAATCGAGAAATATATGGGTGCTTTGCAGGGAGAAAATGAACGGGTTCAATCTGTTTTAAGATTTGCCTTGTTATGCGTGCTGGAATCGGTCAGCTTTACACGAAAGGATGGGCAATATCTACGCTGGGATTATCGTTCAGGCCGCAGGCAAGGCGCAAAACTATTCGACAAAGGGGGAATACTCAATTTCGACAAAACAATGTGCGCTAAAATAAACGAGATATGCGATGATTTAGAGACAGGCAAAGATGCCCGCGAACTATTTTCTGAAAAGGTTTTACAGGGCGACATCCGTCTTTTTTGCGGTTCATGCCTTGATATAATGCCTACTCTGGCCAGAAACTTATATGATGCAGTAGTAACGTCTCCTCCTTATTGTAACCGCTATGATTATACAAGGACATATGCGTTAGAATTGGCACTTCTTGGTGTAGGAGAAGAGGAGATAAGCAGGTTTAGACAGGAAATGCTAAGTTGTACGGTTGAAAACAGGGCTAAGGATTTATTAAAAATTAATCCGGCGTGGGGAAAAGCTATAGCAACAGTCGATAATCAAGAATTATTACAGGCTATTTTGCATTATCTTGAAGAAGAAAAATCTGAAGGGCGCTTAAATAATAACGGCATCCCCAGAATGGTGCGTGGCTATTTTTATGAAATGGCGTGCGTCATTGGCGAGTGCGCACGTGTCTTGAAACCAAATGCCCTTTTATTTATGGTAAATGACAATGTGCGTTATGCAGGCGCAAGTATTTCAGTTGATATGATCCTTTCTGACATAGCAGAAAATCTGGGATTCCACGTAGAAAATATTCTTGTTTTGCCAAACGGCAAGGGCAACAGCAGCCAGCAAATGGGTAAACATGGACGTGATCCATTAAGAAAATGTGTTTATGTCTGGAGGAAGATATAATGGCTAAAAACAAACCGCATCGCAAACATCTTTCCGGCAGCGCTGACCTCGTCACTACTTATGAAGAAGTTAGAGCCGGATTTGTCTCCCTGGCGCTTGAAAAAAACCGTAGAGCAACCCCTTTTGTGGAGCAGGCTCGTTCTCTTAAAGCGGCTGCATCGCAAGTCAAAACTCCTGTTGATTTGCTTAATATTGAAAGCATACAACCGGCCCTATTGACCGCTTCAGGCGTGTCAGACAAAGCAGTAAATTATCTCCTGCCTGAAGACAAGACAGAGGCAATCCAGGGATTGATTGCAAAATACCTTGAACCCGCGGGGTCTGCATTTGTTGAAGAACTGGTTTTTAGATTTCTGTTAACAAGGGGTGATACCTTGGGCGGTTCAATGCGAAATATCGGCGGAGTCATGGGAGAGCGCAAACTGACTCGTGCGACTCTTGCGAACCTTGCGCTTGCTAAAATCCCTTATCAATGGCTTCACTCTGACAGTAAGGAATGGATAATCGGTAAAGATGACGATGCTGACATAGAACTGTATCTTACCGCGCTCAGTTGGTCATTCAGAGACAGAACTCGCACTATGGTTTATAACCGGACAGTGCCTTTTATACGGAAGAATATAGATTTGTGCCTTCTTGATTGTAAGCCTAAAGAATTGAAAACTGCCTTTACTATTCCATCTCGTTACGTTGCCCTCGGAGAACTCAAAGGCGGTATTGATCCTGCCGGAGCAGATGAACATTGGAAAACAGCAAGAACATCTTTAACGCGTATACGCAAAGCGTTTTCTAATAAACAGCTTTCTCCTTATATTTTTTTTGTTGGTGCAGCAATTGAAAACAGCATGGCCGAGGAAATATGGAATCAGTTGGAAGATGGGACATTGGCTAATGCTGCCAATTTGACCAATGCGGATCAAGTTGCATCCTTATGTGGATGGTTGTGTAGTTTATAAAATGGATACATCTAACCCAACCATAATTATCGGCGATAGCCGCCACATGAGCGAGCTTAAGGATGAGAGCGTTCATCTCGTCGTTACATCGCCTCCTTATTGGCAGTTAAAGGACTATGGTAATGGAAGCCAGATAGGGTTTAATGACAGCTATGAGGACTACATCAACAATCTCAACCTTGTCTGGAATGAATGTTATAGAGTCCTGCATAAAGGCTGCCGTTTGTGCGTGAACATCGGCGACCAGTTTGCAAGGTCTGTTTATTATGGCAGATATAAGATCATTCCAATCAGAGAGGAAATAATCAAGTTCTGCGAAACAATCGGCTTTGATTACATGGGAGCCATTATCTGGCAGAAGGTTACGACTTGCAACACTACTGGCGGCGCTACAATCATGGGGTCTTTCCCGTATCCGCGAAATGGAATAATCAAGCTTGACTACGAGTTTATTTTAATCTTTAAAAAGCTTGGCGAGCCTCCAAAGGTAAGCAGAGAAATAAAGGAAAAGTCTAAACTGACCACAGAAGAATGGAACAAATATTTTGCAGGACACTGGAATTTCTCTGGCGAAAGACAGGACAAACACCTCGCCATGTTTCCTGAAGAACTGCCAAGGCGTTTGATAAAGATGTTCAGTTTTGTCGGTGATACTGTCTTAGACCCCTTCTTAGGCAGCGGGACAACTTGTCTTGCGGCTAAGAATCTAAACAGAAACTCTGTCGGATACGAAATTAATAAAGATTTCCTGCCAGTCATCAAACAAAAACTAAATATAAAGAATAAGGAAGACTTTGAAATAATCTTCCAGAAAAAGAAATTCGTAAACTACAAAAAAGAAATCCTCAAGCTTCCTTATATCTTTAAAGACCCTGTGAAATTTGATAAAAAAATTGACCCAAAGAAATTAAAATTCGGCTCAAAGATAGATACTTCAGACCATCAGAGGGAGACCTACTATTCTGTTAAAGATGTCATAAGTCCTGAGATGGTAATGCTAAACAATGACTTGAAAATCAGGCTCATCGGAGTAAAAGAAGACAAGGCAATAAACGGGAAGGCGATGCAATTTTTAGAAGAGAAGTTAAAGGGGCAAAAGGTGTTTCTTAAATTTGACGCCACAAAATATGACAGTGCCGGCAATTTGATGGGTTATCTTTATTTGAAGAACAAAACATTTATTAATGCTCATCTGATTAAGAATAGATTGGTTCAGGCCGATTCTTCTCAGAACTTCAAGTATAGAAATAAATTTGTTGCCTTACAAAAAATGAGTAAAGGATCGTTTTAATAGTGAAGATAAAACTTGCAAATGAACAAATCAGAGCAGCTTTGGAAATACCATCCCCATCATTTCCAAAATATGTAACCCAGATAATCAATCTTGCAAATCAGAATGCACAAGGCACAAGACCAAAGGTTGTGGGTCAACTGAGCGAATTAATACAGGAATTTCCAGGTAAGACCATAGATGAGTGGGAACAGTGGTATCTACAAAAACATCCTGATGCAATAAAAAACGCCAGAAAAAAGATTCTTGCTATGGTAGAAAACCTTAAAAGCGCAGCAAATAAAATAGATGAAAACATGATAAGTGAATGGGCAAAAGACCTTGTAATTGTCAAAACATTTCTTGGACTTAAATTTCAGGAGGCTGTTTTAAAGAAAGCCGCTGAGATCAAGGGCGTTGATTACAGATTGTCGGATAATACAGATGAATCAAAAGGGATTGATGGTTATGTCGGTGATATTCCTGTATCGATAAAACCAGATACGTACAAGACTAAACGATCTTTGTCTGAGACTATTGATGTAAAAATTATTTATTACAAAAAGATAAAGAATGGCATTGAGGTGGATTATAGTGAAGTTTTTTAATTAACTTTATATGTTTATTTACTTAGCAAGGATGCGAAACAAAAAGTTGCAATGTGTGATAAGAACTTAATAACTCCCAAAAACAAAAAACTCTATCTCGCCACTTTTGAGTTCATTAGTGGCGAATATGAACAGCCTTTTCAGAAATTTTTTTACGCGAAAGATGAAAACCATTTAGCCAAGAAGATACATCAACATCTTGTTGATTATTATGGCAAAGGAAATACTTTTGAGATTGATGATAATGTTTATTATTATTGGTTCGGTGAGGTTGCAGTTAGAAAACGTGGCTGGAAAGAAATCAAAGATTTTAGACAGCTTTTAGGGGTACATCTATGATGCAAGCTCTTTTAATGCCGAGAGCACTGTGATATAAGACTAATAAGACGCATAGGACTAATGGGAATAAATGATAAACAAGAAAAATGAAAACTCAATCATCCCTCTTCATGGAGGCTACCGCAACCTAAAATCCTACCAGACCACAGAAATCATTTATGACGCCACAGTGATATTCTGTGATAGTTTTATTGGCAAACGGTCGCGTACGCATGATCAGATGGTGCAGGCAGCGCGCAGCGGCAAGCAGAATATCGCCGAAGGCAGCATGGTCTCCGCTACTTCAAAGAAGAGCGAACTTAAACTTATCGGTGTCGCCCGCGCAAGCCTTGAAGAACTGCTGCTTGACTACCATGATTTTTTGCGTCAGCGGGGACTGCTGCTCTGGGAGAAAAATCACCCGAAAGCGCAATCCATCAGAAAGCTTGCTTGGGAAAAGAATAGGTCTTATGAGACCTATAGGACCTATATTGAAGAAAAAAATCCTGAAGTCGCTGCCAACACCCTTATCTGCCTGATTCATCAGGCAAATTATCTGCTGGACCAACAACTGCGGCAACTTGGAAAACAATTTCTGGAAGAAGGCGGATTCACGGAAAAACTTTATCAAGCGCGGCAGCAGGTCAGGAGAAAATAAAAGCGGAAGGATTGACTAAAAGGATAACGGTTAATTAATATTTGAGAGGATTGAAAAGGAGCCGAATATGAAAATCAGGATTGTTCTTTTAGGGATTTGCCTCATCATTGCATGGAATTCCCATACAGCGATGGGGGCTGACGCCCAATCTTATTTCGACAAGGGCAACAGCTTTTACAACGAAGGTGATTTTGACAAGGCTATCGCAGATTATACAAAAGCCATCTCGATAGACCCTAAATACGCTGAGGCCTACTATAACCGCGGACAGGCATATTACAAAAAAGAAAAATATGAGGAGGCAATTAAGGATTACACCAAAGGCATTGAGTTGCAGCCTAAGGATGCCGAGATATACCACCGCCGGGGACTTGCCTACTTCAACAGAAGGCAATACAACAATGCCATTGAGGACGCAACCAAGGCCATCTCCCTGAACCCGGATTTTGCCCTTGCCTATTATAACCGCGGGCTTGCCCATGCCAAAAAGGGACGCTATGATGAAGCGATTGAAGACTATAATAAGGCGCTCACTCTCATCCCAAGCAACAGCGAAGCTTATTTTTTCCGCGGCGTCGCTTACACAAGGAAAGCTGCCGCTGATTTTAAAAAGGCATGCGACAAAGGGAATAAATATGCGTGCGACAACTATAAACAGCTTTCCGAATAATCTGCATTTATGAGTTAAGCAGGTGACGCTAAAGAACCTTATCGTCCCTCACTGCATATCACCTTTAAAAGGCTTGCTATTAAAAATAAAAGTGATATAATGGTTTTAAACAGAGAAACAAAGGAGGATTGAGTTATGCCTGCAATAACAAAATATAAGTGTTTCCGCTGCGGCACAAAACTGGTTGTAACGGAAAATATGGAATCCCTTCTCATGCCAATCTATTGCTGCGGAGTTGAGGTGGAAGAGATCTCCCCTGCTAAGAAGAAGGCTGTAAAGACAACAAAAAAGACAGCTAAAAAGAAGGTTGCAAAGAAGAAAAAGGCGGTTTCAAAGAAAAAGAAGAAATAACTTTTTTCAGCTCATCAGTATATCAAGCAAGCGGTCCAGTTCATCGAGGGAATAGTATTCTATCTCTATCCTCCCGCCTTTTTTGCCTTTGTGATGAATCCTTACCTTTGTGCCAAGACTCTTTATAAGCTTGTCTTCAAGGGATGCTATCTGCGGGTCTTTATGCCCTTTGTGTGTTTTTGATTTTTTTGCTCCTGCAAGACTGGTGCTTTTTGCCAGTGTTTCCGTCTCCCTGACGCTTAACCCCTTCTTTATAATCTTTCTTGCCGCATCTGTCTGATTTGCCCTTCCTTCTATAGAGAGGATGGCCCTTGCATGTCCCATGCTCAGAGAGCCGTCAGAGATTAATGATTTTATTTCCTCGGGCAGTTTCAGAAGCCTGAGGTAATTGGCAACAGTAGCCCTCTCCTTCCCGACCCTTTCCGAGAGATTTTCCTGAGTAAGATTAAACTCACCCATTAGTTTATGGAATGCCTCTGCGGTTTCAACAGGATTAAGGTCTTCCCTCTGTATGTTCTCTATGAGCGCTATCTCCAGAGAGTCTCTTGATGCAACATTTTTTACGATTGCGGGAATCTTTTTAAGTCCCGCAAGCTGCGAAGCGCGCCATCTCCGTTCGCCTGCGATGAGCCTGAACGAACCGTCTCCCGCCCTTGAGACTATAATCGGCTGGAGCACGCCCTTTTCCTTTATTGATGCGGCGAGTTCCTTGAGAGAGCCATCTCTGAAGACCTTCCGCGGTTGTTCTCCGCCGGCAGATATACGGGTGACTTCCAGATGAAGCATTTCTTCACCCTTCTCAGGAATTAAAGCGTCAAGTCCTCTGCCTAATGCCGTTTTCATTCAATATCTCCTTTGCCAGTGATAAATAACTCTGCGCTCCCTTAGACCTTGCATCATAAAGCAAGGCAGGTTTCCCGTGGCTCGGCGCTTCTCCGAGCGTTACATTCCTCGGAATTACAGTATTATATACCTTGCCGCCGAAATGTTTCCTGACCTCTTCTGTGACCTCATTTGCAAGCGTATTTCTTGAATCAAACATGGTAAGGACTATGCCTTCAATATCAAGTGCGCTATTGAAAGAATTTCTCACCAGCCTGATGGTGTTTGACAGAAGGCCGAGTCCTTCAAGAGCGTAGTATTCGCACTGCACAGGAATAAGAACAGAATCCGCAGCCACAAGCGCATTAAGCGTCAAAAGCCCGAGAGAAGGCGGACAGTCAATAAATATATACCGGTATTTATCGCGTATTGCTGCTATCGCATGAGAAAGAATATGCTCCCTGCCTTCGCGTCCGACAAGCTCCACCTCAACGCCGAGGAGGTCTACGGTTGAAGGGATAATGCCGAGATGATCTACTTCTGTTTCCCTTATCGTTTCTCTTATCGTGCACTTTTCGGAATAAAAATCATAAAGAGTCTTCTCCGTATTGTCTCTTGATATGCCAAGTCCGCTGGTAGAATTTCCCTGAGGGTCGGTGTCTATCACGAGAATATCTTTTTCTGCAAGGGCAAGCGAAGCAGCAAGATTTACAGCAGTTGTAGTCTTGCCGACACCGCCTTTCTGATTTGCTATTGCGATTATTTTACCCATAATCCTGAAGCTTCCGTATTATACCAGTTTCACTATGAGATTTTGGAGAAGAATATGGATGACGAATTGACTCACAATAAATGTTACCGGAGTAAAGGATAAAAAGGAATCGTT
>CAZHHV010000024.1:4981-18818 GCA_964532335.1 uncultured Nitrospiraceae bacterium | reverse complement strand
TCACCTGAAAATCCCCCCATCCCCCCTTTGCTAAAGGGGGGTGAGGGGGGATTATTTTCATTGTCCTTTGTGTTGCTATGCAACATGAGTGTTTCATAAATAGTAAACCCTTTCAGGATTTACACCAGCCTTATTCATCTTTTCACTTGCCCTGCCGTCAAGGGATGCAACCAGTATTGCATCATATTCAATTCCATTGACATTCTCTATTGAATAGATGTCATGCCCGAAAAATCCCTTTCCCGTTCCGCTGTCAGCAACAACACCGACAATCTTAAGCGGCAGCCCTCTTGTAGAGATGTAACATAACTCAGCAACCTCTCCATCACCCCACAGAACAATATTCCTGACGTCTGAGGCCATCATCGACGCATAAGTCTGCTCAATCTTCTGCCGAACGTCTCTGAAATAGTCTATTGAGCGGTTCATGTAGCTGTAGGTAAGTTTTGCTCTCTCTGCAAAACCCTTGGGAGTGATTATATACTTGACTCTGTTTTTAGGAAGATTTTTGACCTTTATGTGTCCCTTATTATAAAGCCTTTTTACATACGCATTAACTAAACCGAGGGCAATCCCAAGGCGGTCAGCCAAGGCCCGCTGAGTAATCACCGACTCCTTTGTAAGTTCGTCAAGGAGCCTGAGGGATATGTCCTCAGGCGGATGATTGTTCATAGCATGAACAATACCACACAAAAATCAGTTTAGTCAATACCGAAAAAATGCATTTGACAGGAGGCATGGACTTTACAAAGAGCAGTAGCGCAACAGCGCAGTAGAGCAGTAGTTTTTTACTGTTGTTCTGCTGCTCTACTGTTCTGCTGCTCTGTGCAAGGCTGTTGAAAGAAACTTTTTAAGGGCAACTTCGCGTTTTTCCGGCGTATAGTTTACTGCAAGTCTTGTAATTTCCGTGTCAAGCACGGAATACGCAGGACGTTTTGCTGGCGGTCTACGACTCGTAGAGAGAAATTCCTCGGAAGTTACAGGGATTATCTCTGTGCTTATGCCTGCCGTTGAAACAATCTCCCTGGCATAATCAAACCAGCTTATCCCGTCCCCTGAATCATCGGTAATGTGATATATTCCGAAACTTCTGCCTTCAATAAGTTTTTTTATTCCGGCAGATAGATTTACAGTATAGGTCGGAGAGCATATCTGGTCCGTAACAACTTTCACTGCGCGCTGCTCTTTTGCAAGCCTGAGAATCGTCATTACAAAATTGTTATCCCCTCTGCCGTAAAGCCCGCTTGTCCTCACTATATAGAACTTATTCATAATCCATTGTATATATTTTTCACCCGCAAGCTTTGATTCTCCATAAACATTCAAGGGATTTGGCGCGTCAAACGGCGTATAAGGTTTCTTTTTCCTGCCGTCAAAGACATAATCTGTGCTTATGTGGCATAAAGGAATCTGCATCTCTGCGCACGCGCAGGCAAGATTTTGCACGCCTATGCCGTTTACATGGAATGCCTTTTCCCTTTCTTCCTCAGCCGTGTCTACCTTTGTATATGCGGCGCAGTTGATTGCTATATCAGGCGCACTGCTTTTTATATTTTTTATAACAGCATCTTTTTTAGTAATGTCCATCTCCCGCTTTGAAAGCGGTATTATCTCATTATTTTCTTTCAGCACAGGTATTAAATCCCGTGCGAGCATGCTTTCTGAACCTGTAACGAGTATCTTCATGAATATCAGTCCCAATGCAGGAGATAATCTTTGAGCGGTTTCTTTTGCCGATATTCCATAAGTAAGATTTTAATAGGATAAATAATGAGGCAAAAGCCTCGGAGCGGAGCGAGAATGAGCGAAAGGGTTATCTCCTGCATTTTATCCCTATTCACCTTTCCCAAAATCCCCTGCTCTCAGCGCTGAGTTTTTCTTTAAGCGGTTTCCACCACCACTCGTTATCTTTATACCACTTTATGGTCATCTCAAGGCCTTCCTCTATTTTGACAGAGGGCCGCCATTTTAATTCACGCTTTATTTTTGAATTATCAAGAGCATATCTGTAATCATGCCCCGGCCTGTCTTTAACGAATCTAATATGCCTTTCGCTCTTCCCCATAATTTTAAGAATGCTTTTTGCAAGCTCTATATTTTTAACTTCGCAATTGCCGCCTGCATTATACACTTCACCTGCCTTGCCGCTATGCATAACGCTGTCAATTGCCGCACAAGTGTCCTCTACAAAACACCAATCTCTCACATTTTCCCCCTTCCCATAAATGGGAATAGGTTTGTTCGTCAAGAGATTCGTAATCATAAGCGGAATAAACTTCTCGGGGAATTGGTAATAGCCATAATTGTTTGACGGCCTGACAATTACTGCGGGCAGCTTATAAGTTTCATAATATGCGCGTATGAGAAGGTCAGCCGAGGCCTTAGATGCCGAATACGGCGAATTGGGCGCAAGCATGGTCTTCTCCGTGAATCTTCCTTTGCCGCCGAGCGCGCCATACACCTCATCAGTTGAGATATGAACAAATTTTTTGATGGGAACTGTTCTTACAGCCTCAAGTAAAACATGAGTTCCTAAAATATTTGTAGTCAGAAAGGGGGAGGAATTCCGGATTGACCTGTCAACATGTGTTTCTGCGGCAAAGTTTACGATATAGTCTGCATCGCCAAGTACATTTACAACAAGTTTCTTATCCTCAATCCTTCCATGCACAAGCCGATATCTCTTAGATTTTTTTATATCTCTCAGATTTTCGGGATTGCCGGCGTATGTCAGGGCGTCTATGTTCACAATCTCATAGTCCGGATACTTCTTCAGGATATACCTGATGAAATTTGAACCCATGAACCCACATCCGCCTGTAACAAGTATTCTCATTTTAGCTGATAGCTGTCAGCTAATAGCTGTCAGCTTTTTCTCCTATTCAATTTTAAATGGACTATTGTAATCGTTCTCATATCTGATCTCATCAACTTTTTCTCCCTTGTTCCATCCTCCATAAAGCCTGTCAGGGAAATTCAGTACAATTGCGTCCTCCTCCCCTGTATTTTTATATGCATGGACAACTCCCGGCGGCACAATTACTATAAGCCTGTCTGCATCTTCCAATATTTTTTTATTTTTATAAGTAGGTGAACCCTTTCTGTTATCCCATAAATAGAGCTTGAATTTGCCCAGGAAACAGAAATAGTCTGTCTGCTCTCTGTGTTCGTGGGGCCCTCTCACAACATCAGGATTGGTGATAGATATGTAGCTCATCGCAGGATAAAACTTTGAATTGCCCTGGATTAGATTGAGGGTTGGATCGTCTTTCCTGAATAATTCTCCCAGCCATCCGCGATTATCAGCGTAAGTCTCCATTTTTCTTATAATAATGCCTTCTATGTCACCGGTTTTAAACATATACGGTTTCTCTCAACCACTCTGAAATATTGATAAGCAGGGTTGTTTTGAGTGACTTTCGGGATTTTTCGGTAACGGTTCTTAACGAAATGCAGCGGCCACATCCTCGAGTGTCTGAGACCAAAGGTCGAGTTTCGAGGATGTAGCGGAATGAGTTTAGAACTGTCGAAAAATCTCGCAGGAAACGAAAGGCAACCCTGCGCATCATAAACGGAATGAGCGAAAAGATTGTTCCCCTCTCTATTTCAGTAATCATATGAGTTAAACCTCAACTGTTGAGTCATCCCCTATCATCAGGCGCAGCGCTCTATGACGAACCGCATTCCTTATAATTTTTGTGTTTTTCCCTACAAGACTGTCTTCAAGCCTTTCAACCCCTGAAAGAAATGCATTGCTGAGAATTACAGAGTGCTCTATAGAAGAATCTGTTACAGTAACCTCGCTGCCAATGCTTGTAAAAGGGCCTATGAATGAATTTTTAATCTCAGAGTTCTTACCTATTACAACAGGCCCCCTGATAATGCTATTCATCACAGACGCCCCTTTTTCCACTGTTACTCTTCCAAGTATCTGACTCTTGCTGTCAACCATACCGTTAATCTGCCGCTTTACATATTCGTCAAGAACTATTGTATTGGCCTGAAGGATGTCGTCTTTTTTGCCTGTATCAAGCCACCAGCCTTTCAATATCTCACTTTTTACCCTTCCGCCCATATTTATAAGCATTTGTATCGCATCCGTTATTTCAAGCTCGCCTCTGAACGATGGTTTTATCTTATCAATAGCGTCATGTATCATTGCAGTAAATATATAGACGCCGACAAGCGCAAGATTGGACGGCGGATTTTTAGGTTTTTCTATTAGCTTTACTATATTGCCCTTCCTATCAAGCTTTGCCACGCCAAATTGTCTCGGATTATCCACCTCTTTAAGAAATATTGCGGCGTCAATTCCGCCTAAGGCGGATTGTCTTTTAAATTCCCTTACTGCATCTTTGACCCCATGTGACAGAAGGTTGTCGCCAAGGTACATTATAAAATCGTCCTTTTTCAGAAAATTCTTAGCAGTCTTAACCGCATGTGCAAGCCCGGCTGGCTCTGTCTGTAATATATAAGTTACATTAACACCCCACCCCTTGCCATCCTTTACATACTGCTTCACCTCATTTCCTGTTTCAGGTGAAATAATCATGCCTATATCTTTTATTCCCGCATCTTTAATATGCCTGAGAACATAGCCGAGTATGGGCGTATTTGCTACAGGGACGAGCTGCTTGGCTGTTGTATAGGTCAGGGGCCTGAGCCTTGTGCCTTTTCCGCCGCTTAATATCAATGCCTTCATCATAAACAGCCTTCATCATAAACAAGTTATAAGTTGAAAGTTAAAAGTTATGAAGTGTATTATAACAGAAAGAAACAAGCAGAAGTGTTAGTGAATAGTGTCAGTACCTTCACTAAAAAACAGACACTGACACTGATTGGAGGCAGGATGAAGACTATCGCAGTCACAGGTTGTGCAGGATTTATCGGGTGGAAGGTATCGGAAAAGCTCCTTGAGAACGGTTATTCTGTCATCGGCATTGACAACATAAATGATTACTATGACCCTCGGTTAAAGAAATGGCGGCTTGAGCAGTTGAAAGCTAAAAGTCACCCCCCCATACCCCCCCTTACTAAGGGGGGAATTGAAGGGGGGTCAGAAGTCAAGAGTGATTTCAGTTTCCACCGGTGCGACATAGGTAATTACAATGCAGTCAAAACAGTATTTGCTGACCATAAAATAGATGCGGTTATCAACCTTGCCGCAAGGGCAGGTGTGCGGGCGTCAGTGGAAGACCCGTGGATATATCTTGATACAAATGTTAAGGGGACACTGAACCTCCTTGAATGCTGTAAAAACTCTGATACAAAAAAATTCGTACTTGCCTCTACATCAAGCATCTACGGACTTAATGCTATGCCTTTTAAAGAGACCGATAATACAGACCGCCCATTAGCTCCGTATTCTGCTACAAAAAAAGGCGCAGAGGCGCTTTGCCACAGCTATCATTATCTTGCAGGCATTGACATAAGCATTCCAAGATACTTCACTGTGTACGGCCCTGCCGGCAGGCCTGACATGAGCATATTCAGATTCATTAAAAACATTGACAACGGAAGACCGATTCCTGTCTTTGGCAATGGGAAACAAACAAGAGACTTTACCTATATTGACGACATAGCAGACGGAACAATAAAATGCTTGCAGCAGTTCGGCTATGAAATCTTTAACCTCGGCAGCGACAGCCCTGTGGAACTGATGTATGTAATAAACCTGATAGAGCAGCGTCTCGGGAAAAAGGCAGAGATAGAATGGCTGCCTATACACCCGGCAGACGTACTGGCGACACGGGCAGACATAGAAAAATCAAAAGAGAAACTCGGCTGGAGACCCACTGTTTCAATAGAAGAAGGCGTACAAAATACAGTTGACTGGTATCTTAAAAACAGAGAGTTTTTAAACAGACTTAAGGATTAAAAGTCCTTGGTATTGCTCTATAGTAGATTGCTACCAGCCGCCGCCTTTTACATTACTCTGGTTTATAGTGAAATCATCGCCTGCTACTCTTGTGCCGGTTTTGCCTATTGCATGGGCGGTAAATGTTGTCGTTCTACCACTTGCATCTACTGTCCATTCAATCTCATAATTGAACTTCAAATCTGCAGCTAATCCTGGTTTGAATCCTGGCAAATAAGTATCTATATCCCTGGCATTAGTGGTGCTTGAATCATATGTAGTGCCACTAAAAACTCCATAAAGCACTGTTGTTCCACCTGGTTCGCGTGTGGACGATGTACTCGCTGCCTTATCATTCGGAGCATACTCACCATTCTCAGCAAAATATTGTTCCTGCAGCATCCTCAAATTTTGAAGATTTGTATATGCCTCTGTTCTCTCAGCGCTCTTCTGCTGTCCGATATAAGCGGGGATTGCAATTACAGCAAGAATGCCAATAATAGCAACCACTATCAACATCTCAATCAATGTGATCCCTTTCTTATCCATTCGTCACCTCCAGATACACTTTTTTATATTATAAAACATAAAGATTATTTTTTTATCTGTTCGGCATTCTTATTCCTCTGCTTTTTTGCAGTATAAGCAATAGAGAGATTAGAACGAAGATGAGGCTCTTCTCTAATCTCCAGACCTTTCTTAAGTATTTCAATAGCGCTATCAAAATTGCCCATTTTAATATACTGACGGCCTAAATTATTATATGGAATAATTGATGTGGGAAGCGTCTTAATTGCTTCCTTAAAAGCATTAACAGCATCAACATCGTTCCCCATTTCGCTATATGTCATCCCCAAAGAGTTGAATGTCTCCATTCGGATTAGAGATGGCAGGTTAAACTCCAGTGTTTTCCTGAAATACATCAAGGCATTTTTATAATTTTCAGATTTATAATGAATATAACCAATATTGTAATACGTAAGAGCATAATTTTTACTTATTTTTAATGCTTTTTCAAATTGGTTCATTGCCTCAGCGTATTGTCCTTCATCCCTAAAAATAGCTCCCAGTTCAGTATATGCCCTGACATTGTTTGGAGCTTTTGAGATAACATCTTCCCAAAGCTTTTGAGGATCTTTCCATATCGTATTTCTGTTATAAGTGCCTACAGACAACACCAGCACAATAATAGCCATTAAAACAGTTTTTAGCCGCATATTAGAAAAAAAATGCTCCACAGACAGCACCGCAGCAATAAAAAAGCCTATTGAAGGGAGATATAAGCGGTGTTCAACTATAACATCTTTTATTGGAATTATACTTGACTCAACAGAGAGGGTTATAAAAAAACAGAAGATGCCGAAGGACATCAGGCGTAATGCGTGATGCGTTCTGCGTGATATGAAAAAGGAATAGACCGCAATACCCAATATTGACAGGAGGAGCAAAAAAGAGAGAAATACCTCCAAATCAAAAAAAGAATTATAAACGGGGTATCTGTAATCAAGATTTTGATTGATAGGCAAAATCAGTAGTCTTAGATATGTAACTATTACCCTGAACTGAGTTAGAAGATAGTCTGTTCTGGTAATATTGACTGTTTCTCTTGATTGGATATCTATGTCCTGAGTTATAGTCTCCACAGGAGCTTTGAAATTCACCATGCTAAGAGGAATTATCAGAAGCGTAAGCAGAATCGGCAGAAGATAAAGAAATCTTTTTAAGCTGCGAGTTCGAAGTTCGAAGTTCGGAGTTTTATTGAAAAATGAGAATTCATAAAGAGCAATGACAAGAGGCAAAGTAAAAGCAATCTCTTTTGTTTTCATTGCGAGAATAGCGGAAATTATGGAACAAAGATACATTATCCATGATGCACGATACATGATACCCCTCTTTACTTCCCCCCTTGGGAAGGGGGGATTGAGAAGGGTTATATCCTGTATCTTGTCTTCTTTATCCTGCATCATGTATCCTGTATCTTGCATTCTGAGCCTCCACTTTATATACATAACCAGCGAAAGCAGATAAAACATCGCTGCCATTGATGTTGCTCTTTGCGCTATGTATGTCACTGCCTGCGTCTGAATCGGATGGGCGATAAAAATAAATGCTGAAGAAAAGGCTATAAAATGCGAAGAAAGTAACCCCTCTCTGTCCCCCCTTAAATTAAGGGGGGATGAAGGGGGGTTAGCACTGATTGCTGACTGCTGACTGCTAAAATATGGTGTTCTGAAAGTAAGGATGACAAGATGATAGACAAGGATTGCATTAATGATATGTATAAAATTATTGATAATATGGTAGCCAAAGGGTTTTAAATCTCCAATCGCATAATTTATGGCAAAGCTAAGAGATGAAAGGTATCTGTTGTTGGAGATGTCCTTAAGAGATATTGTTAAGTCCTTTATTGCATCATTATCAACAATAGAACTGTAATCATCAAAGATAAACGGAACATAGAGCGTATTTGAATAAAGAAGCAGACCTATAAAAATTATTGCTGCTATCCCTAAGGCCGTAAGGCTATATTTCTGCTCCCCCACCAATATATTATTTCCCTTTGTGCACTGAATTTTCTTGGGCCTTTCGTATCAATGCCAGATATGCCTCACAGAAGTTTGCAACAAGGTCATTTTTGTCAAGCGAAAGGGCAGCATCAATCATTATCTTTGCACTCTCATAGTTTCCCTTCATCATATACGCAAAGGCAAGGCTCGAATAGGGGGTTGAAATTGGAACTTTTTTGCTTACAAGAGGCACGGTCTCAAGAATAATTTCATCATATATCAGATCTTTAGGCAATCTAAATTTTTTAACAATAGCAGAATACTTTTCTATATTTCTGACAAATATCAACATTTTCCCATCAAGATATATAAGCGCCCATTTATCGTCCTTTAGAAGCCTTAAAGTGATAGGATAAAGTTCCTTTGTAAATTGGCTGCAAGCCTCATGAACTATAAGGTTAATATTGTGCTGTTCAAGCAATTTTTCCCAGAGAGGCTTATATTTATATTCTTTATCCGAAACCTTAATCGTTCCTAATTCTTCAGGTACCAATGCGCTCAAGGCATTTGCAAGACCTAAGTTTAGTGGCTGTTTATAATCTTGTAATGTGTAAGCTATTGCATCGGTATCGATTACCGCTTCCAGACTAATAAAACGAGTATCGTTAAAAACCTTATAATCAGGGTAGAGCTTCCACAAAAGGTAACTGCCCTTATTGAACTGATTGAAAATATTGGCTTCGATGTGATTTGAAGACAAGAAATTAGCGACTCCTTCAGGATAGTGAGATTTGTCAATACTAAATTTTCCTTTATAATCTCTAAGCCCAAAGACAATTGCAAAGACAAAAAATATTAACAACGCAACAAATGGAATCGCTGAACTTCTAAATTTCCTCAGAAAATCTGTATCCGCAAAGAACCTGTAATTCTTTGAAAGAGGCAGCGCAACTGCAACAAAAAATGGTATGTATCTCACCGCGGTGAAGGCTGCGATAGAGGAAAAAATAATGAGAAATAGGGCAGTAATATCCACAGATTTTTTTCGTATTGCATTAAGGACAGTAACAATACTTATAAATCCAAAAATAATAAAAAAAATAGAAGCAGAAACTCTATTCCCAAAATGAACACTCATTTCTTTCACAGGACTTATGTACTCTCTGTTATCCTTATATAACCAACCTGCATCGGTATGAGATTCTAAAGTCGCGAGCAACTGACCATTGAAATCCGGATTTAAATAAGAAAAAAGTATTGACATAAAAGCTACAACAAAAAGTAAAAGTGCGTGTTTCTTTTCTAAAGGACAACCAAAACCGGACTTATTAATAACTAATTTAAACCCCTCTGACAATGCATAGATTGAGATTACGGCAATGCCAAAAACGAAGCCAGCATGCATATTAGCCCACAGAAGCATGAGGGGAGGGATAAAAAATAGAGAAATTTTTGAATGAGGACTCTCCCTGAATCTTTCAAGAAGCAAAATCAGTATGACCATGAAAAGAAAAGAAAAGAATTGTGGGCGGTCAACTTTATATGACTGGAGCATAATGGTCATCAAAAAAGCAATAATCAAGGAGGAGTAAAACCCTTTTTTTCTTAAAACAATCCATAACAGAAAGATGAAAGCAGAAAAGATTATTGCCCTGAGAAGAATTATTCCCGTAGGTCCCTGTAGTGAATAGAGCTTATAGAAGATTATCTGTGCAATCCAGTATTGCGAAAGAGTAAACTTTTCCCTTTCGGTGATAACCCCTTCTCCGTAGAAAGAAAATGGATCATCCTGCGGGATTTCTCTATGCTGGTAGATATATTCTCCAGTCTTGAGATGGAAGGGAAAATCAGGGTCAACAATCGGCCCTAAAAAATTGATAAAAACCGCTATCAAAAAAAAGCTTAATAGAATTTTTTCTTTTACTGCCATTTGCCCTAATTTTTACCCGTAAAATTATACTTCAGCTCAGATTCTATTTGTCTTATTCTTTCTTTTATCGCTGCATCACCTGGCATTCTATCAAGCGCATACTTATATGCCTTTAATGAATCCTCTAACCGTCCCATTTTGTAAAAGGTCTCGCCTACGGAAATCAATGATCTTGAATTTATTTTATTATCAAGTGCATGTCCGGCGCTCCGATATATTATCATATTATAGATTCTTTCCTTCGGAATCTGATTTTTTCTAATGATATCATTATTCTGTTCGGTATTTTTTACGAAGATAACGCTCATACGGTCGCTGTATACAGGCACCCAGTCATCACTTTCAGCAAGTGTAAAGATTAAGGGAGGCACTTGAGAAAATCGATCAGTAAGCGATAAAACTATATAATTTATATCATAATGGTTTAGAAGCATTTCCCATAGGGGTCTTTTGGCGGTAGAAGTCGTATTGTCGGTGGAATCGATCTTCTCTACCGCATTAGACATCCACTCATATTCCAATCGCACAGAAATATTCAGCGCTCGCGTATCTATAAATGTTTTATGATACGGATAAAGCCTCCAAGCTATATACCCCCCATAGGCATAATCATTAAACATATTACCGGAAAGCTTATTTTTATCAATAAAGTCAACTGCTTTTTCAGGAATAGAATAACCACTTGCAATTCTAAAATTGGGATATTTAAATCCGTAAATATTACCTGCAAAATAAAAACTTGCGGAGATCAATGAAGCAATGGTCAATCCAATTGTTATTTTTTTATAGTTTACCGCTGAAAGCTTTTTTCTCAATAGACTGGTTATTAGTATATCTGCTTCTCTTCCTAAAATCATCGTGCCTGCTATAGCATAATAGATTACAAAACGAGAAGCTGAAATGCTTGCAATAGCAAAAACAGAAAGCAACATTATGTGGGTTAAGTCCATCTTCTTATTTCTTAGAACCAAGACTATCGGAAAGAGTAATACCAGAAATATATATTCGAAGAGCAGTGGATACATTTTATATCTATAAAAGTCATAAGGCGAAATATATTCCTGCACCCCCTGATGAATTACCTGATATTTAAACGGAATATTTATTGCTATAAAAAGCGCATCCCATCCCGTAGGGTTAACGGATGACGCCACAATTGCAAGCGCTGCTGCACCATAAAATAAAAACATCTCCTTCTTTGTATAAGCGCTCCTCTTCAAAAAGATATTAATTCCTTCTCCTAACATATAGACAATGATGATACCTGCCCCAATAACAACCCCCCCGTGCATATTAGACCAGAGAAGCATTAAAGGAGCTAACAGAAATATCCGCCTGCTTTTACTATCTTTAAAATCTTCCAACAGGAAAAGAACTACGGCAGTGAACAATATTGTAATGAGGACCGGCCGCTCCCCTGTTGTTATGAGCGTGGTAGAAAATAGAATAAAAATAAAAATAAATGAGACAGGAAAACTTACATGCCATCTCTGCAGCCGCCATATGACCATAATAAGAGTCATTGTGAGCAATAATGCCCTTAGAATAATTATCCCTGCCGGACCTGTATTGTCATAAATTAGATAGAAGATTATCTGGCTGAGCCAGTATTGCTTCAATATAAAATTTTCCCACTCAGGAAATGGGTTTTTGTTTTCTTCAAGGATGGATGTATAAGAGAAGGGGTCATTATCAGGCAAAGAGCCGGTTTCAACTATATATCTGCCTGTCGCAATATGCCACCAGAAATCATAATCCCAGAGAGAAAAAGAGAGATAACTTAGTATAAATGCCGCAAAAAGGATTATTATTGAAAATATTTTTATTGTATTTAAGATGGCTGGATTATCATATATTTTATTAATTACACTTGAATAAAACATTCCGGGTTCTTTAGTCTGCCGAGATCATTTTTTTATACAGTGAGTTGCCGTCTCTATCTCTCGCCTCCAGCATAATATTAGATGCGTTATCAGTATGATTGCATGCGATGCGGCCATTCGTAGTGGGGCTTGACAGATCCGTTGTCCATAATCTGGTTGCCGTTGGATCCCATGGCGAATACTCAGAGTTTGTCTGCCATTTTGCGCTGATATAAACATTACAAATTCCATTCGCTGAATTCAGCCAAGAAGCAAGCTGAGAATTGTTGAGATCAGAACCATCAGTCGTTACAGCTCCGCTGCCATTTGAGTCAACCTCATATGTAGTACTGCCGCCTTTTCGTGCTGACTGAAGCCAAGCCTGAATATCAGCGCCTGCTGCTGCGGCTGACCTCATAATAGCGCCCTTTCTTCCTCTTTCCTGCATGCCGATATAACCGGGGATTGCGACTGCGGCAAGTATTCCGATAATTGCCACAACGATAAGAAGCTCAATAAGGGTAAAACCGTTATTACTCTTCATTTAATTATCCCCTGATTTGCTATCCGTATTTTAGACTAAACGAGCCGAGCAGTTTACTGCATGGCTCGTTTAGCGAAGTCACATTAAACGTTAGTCAGCCGAAATTATCTTCGTATATAGCACTTCAGTTCCATCTCTGCCTCTTGCCGAGAGAGTAATTACTGTTCCACCAGCGCCATGAGTACATGAGACACGGCCATTTGAAGTGGCTGGTGCTGATGCATTGATCGTCCATAGGCTTTCCGCTGCATTCCACGGTGATCTTTCACTGGCTGTTTGAAATTTAGCGCTGATATAAGCATTACAAATTCCATTCGCTGAATTCAGCCAAGAAGCAAGCTGAGAATTGTTGAGATCAGCACCATCAGTCGTTACAGCTCCGCTGCCATTTGAGTCAACCTCAAATGTAGTACTGCCGCCTTTTCGTGCTGATTGAAGCCAAGCCTGAATATCAGCGTCTGCTGCTCCGGCTGACCTTGTAACAGCGCCTTTTCTTCCTCTTTCCTGCATACCAATGTAGCCGGGAATTGCGACTGCGGCAAGAATACCGATAATTGCCACAACGATAAGAAGCTCAATCAGGGTAAAACCCTTTTGCTCCCTTATATTGTTTATTGCTTTATACATTTTTTCCTCCTTTTTAAGTTTCAGTGGTCAACGACCACCATTTCTACCTGTCTACTGCCTGCTATCTTTTCCCTCACCTCCTTATTCTTAAGTGTTAGTGATTAGTGTCAGTGTCAGAAATTAACACTGCTATTTCATCATATTTTAGCAGTTTTCATGCCACTTCAATCATTTAAAATATCCAGTAAAATCAGGCAGATACAATGAAACCAATTTACTTTTTATAAAATAACTGACAAATTTTGTCATGCAATGTCCTGTTTTGGCAAACGCTTATCCTTTGCTTTTTTCTTTTTATTGCGCCTAAAGCTTTTATTTTTTACATACGAAATAATATTGAGCTCCAAAAGGGAGCTTGCTGAGATATCTCTCCAGAGGCAATAAAAATCTTAAAAACCTCGGGAAAAATATTATAAATCTTATCTGCCTTTTTCTGAAACCGCTTTCAGAAAGTATTTTGCCGGTATATGCGGGATTAAGCAAAATGGCGCCTTTGTCAAACTCGCCTGC
>CAZHHV010000024.1:0-4971 GCA_964532335.1 uncultured Nitrospiraceae bacterium | reverse complement strand
TCGCATGCCCTGACTGTTTTCACTGTAAAGGGATTCAGGGGATTATGTTCAAAAATAAACAGGTATCCGTCCCTTGTTAATTTCTCGTGAAGATGCCTTAAAACATTTAGATGCCTTTCAGGCAGTATATGGTGAAACACATTAGCGGCAAAGATAATGTCAAATTCATGCTCAAACGGCACCAGATTCCCATCAAAGACATCAAAAATTACGTTATTTAATGCATGATTTCTTTTCATGGCAACATTTATTGACTCTCTGGAAACATCTACAGAATAAATAATAGAACTTGTAAAATACTTTCTTAGAAATATTTCGCTTTTGCCGATACCGCATCCGAAATTCAGGATTTTTATCGCTTTGCTTTCAATGCCTTTTGATTTTGCAAATTTATAGATTTCTTTTATTTTATATTCATCAAAATAGGAGGGACTAAAACCTGAAAGGCCAATACACTCGGAAAGAACCTTTTCATAATCTTCTGAGAATTTATCAAATTCGGTCATAACAACTTGTGTTTTTTGAAAATTACAATTCCGTCTTCATGAACTTTGAATTTGAAGCTGTATAGAAACACAATAGTTCCCGTCACCAATAATACGATTTATGCTTTTTATAATATTCATATGTGAGTCTGACGCCTGTTTCAATATCTATCTTTGGCTTCCAGTTTATTGCATTGCATATCTTACTGATATCTGTAACATAGTCGCCTGTTTCAACATTAATGTAATTCTCAGGCCATGGAATATTCTTAATTTCTCCACTGCCAACCACGTTGATGACCGTCTTAACCATATCCCTGAATTCCGTCCCTGCGCCGCTGCCGACATTATATATCTCTCCATAACATTTCTGATTAAGAGCAGCCAGAATAAACGCATCAGCAAGGTCATCAACAAATATATAGTCTCTCACCTGTTCTCCATCGCCGAATATCGTTATTGTCTTGCTTTCCATCGCCTGCCTGATAAACCAGTTCACAATTGAGTATTTGCTGTGTTTCATCTGTGAACGCGGCCCGTAAGGATTTGCAATCCTGAAAATGACACAGGGTATATTATGAACTTCATTGTAAAACAGGTACATATTCTCAGCAGCAGTCTTATTCAATGCATAGGGGGTTTTGGGCCTTAACGGATGAGTCTCGTCAACTGGAATATTTTGTATCTTGCCGAATTGCAGGCGGGATCCGGCGTGCAACATCACCGCCTTCTTATTATATTTCCTGACACACTCAAGAACATTAAGATGACCTATATAATTTATAAAAAAAAAAAAAAAAGGATTTTCAAGGCTATCATTATGACTAACCTGTCCCGCAAGGTTGAAGATAATATCCTTATCCCTCACCAGAAATTTTATGGACTCCTTATCCCTTATATCTGTAATGCTTATTTTGACCGAGCCTTTTATCTCATTGATATTGAAGGAATTAGCGCCATAGGGTTCTATGAAGGAATCTGCTATAGTAACATCTGCGCCGGACTGCACAAGTTTAGCGGCTATAGTGCTTCCGATCATCCCAAACCCGCCTGTTATCAACACTTTCTTGCCTGAAAAGCTCTTGATCGGGTCAGTCATCTTTTCTCCTTCTCAAGCCCGGCAGTCCTTCTTATGATATATTTTGGCCTGTGTTTGACTTCATCATAAATCCTTGAGATATACGCCCCAATTATTCCCAGCGATATAAGTTGAACGCCGGAAAAGAACAGGAGAAGAAAAGCCAAAGATGTCCATCCGGGGACATCTTTAATACCTCCCATGAGTTTAAGGGCTATCAATCCCATACCAACGAAAAACCCCACTAGGGCAATTATTATTCCCGAAATGGATATGTAATTTAGAGGCCTGTATGAGAATGAAACTATACCATCCATAGCCAGCCTTAGATATTTTCTCAGGCTATAACCGGAAGTGCCTGCCAAACGCCCTCCCCTGTCGTATTCTATGCCTGTCTGCCTGAAGCCGGACCACGCCCTTAGTCCCCTGATAAACCTGTTCTTTTCTGGCATATTATTCAACGCATCTACGACATTCCTTCTCATAATACAGAAATCACCAGAATCGTAAGGTATCTTTATATCGGCCAGTTTGCCCAAAATCCTGTAAAACAAAAAATATGCTGTGCGATGGAAGAAAGAACTTCTCCTTCGTCTCCTGATGCCATAAACAACATCAAAATCCTCTTTTAACTTCGAAATAAATTTTGGCAAGATTTCCGGAGGGTCTTCAAGGTCATCATCCATTACAACGACCATTTCACCCTCGGCGTGTTCCAGCCCTGCCGCAACAGATGATTGATGTCCAAAGTTTCTCGAAAACTCTATTATCTTAACCCTCTTATCCTGCAAACTTGATTTATAGATTACTTCATAAGAATTATCCGTACATCCGTCAAGAACAGCTATAATTTCAAAAGAACCCCCATTATTCTTTAAGACATCACATAACCGTCTATACAACTCAGGGAATATCCCAGCGGAATTGTACACAGGGATAACAACCGAAAGCGCCGTCTTTTGATCCTGAAGTGGTTTAATTTCCATAAGCTATTGCACCAAGCGAATGTTCTATAACATAAGAAGTACGCCTGAACGATGCCTTATACTTGAAAGATTAACATAATAAAGTATTCTCTTTCAAACTTTTATATGATAAAATATCACATTAATTATCAATCTAATCTCAAGAACTATTCAATAAGGAGTTTTCATGAGGTTTATAGGTCTTGATGCAGGCTCTGTAAGCGTAAAATATGTTGTCCTTGATGAAAATGGCAACAAGCTCAGCAGCAGTTATGTGAGACACAAGGGGCATCCGCTCAAAGTTGCTCTTGAATTGCTCAAGTCAGCAATCAGCTATCAGCATTCAGCAGTCAGCAAAGAGCTGACAGCTAATAGCTATGAGCTAAACGCTGTTTTTTCTCTCTCCATCACCGGCTCTGCCGGCAGGCTTATCGCCTCTGTATTAGGCCTTGAGCCTGTCAACGAGCTTGTTGCACAGGCTTATGCAACTCAAAAACTCTATCCGCATATCAGGACAATCATAGAACTTGGCGGTGAAGATTCAAAACTTATCATGCTCGGAGAAAACGGCGTAAAAGAATTCTCTATGAATTCTGTATGCGCGGCGGGAACAGGCTCGTTCCTTGACCAGCAGGCTGAAAGGCTCCGTCTTACAATTGAAGAATTCAGCGAACTCAGCCTCAAATCAAAAAAGCCGCCGAGGATTGCCGGAAGATGCAGCGTGTTTGCAAAATCAGACATGATCCATCTCCAGCAGATAGCAACTCCCATGGAAGACATTGTTGCAGGTTTATGCTTTGCCGTTGCGCGGAATTTTAAAGGCTCTATCTCTCGCGGCAGAAAAATTGACGGGCCTGTTTCCTTTCAGGGCGGAGTTGCGGCCAATAAAGGTATGATACGGGCGTTTAAAGAGGTGTTTGAGCTTGATGAGCTTTTTGTCCCTTCTGATTTTAATCTGATAGGCGCATTAGGCGCTGTATTAAAAGACATGGATGACAACAGGATAAACTTATTTGACATTAAGAGGCTTGAAGATTTCATAAAATCCGAGAAGTCTGTAGAGGCAGGATATACGCCTCTGATTTTAAAAGATGATGACTTTCTTGAAAGACACAGTAATAGCTGTCAGCTATCAGCAGTCAGCCATCAGCAATCAGAAAATAACGCTGAATGCCGAACGCTGAACGCTGAACGCATCCCTGCCTATCTCGGCATTGACATCGGCTCAATAAGCACAAACCTTGCTGTCATAGATGAAAACTGCAACCTTCTTGCAAAGCGTTATCTTATGACCGCCGGACAGCCGATAGAGGCGGTAAAACAGGGATTAAAAGAGATAGGAGAAGAGGCCGGAGACAAGGTTGAGATAATCGGCGTAGGCACAACAGGGTCAGGCAGGTATATGATTGCCGATTATGTCGGCGCTGATATTGTAAAAAACGAGATTACTGCTCAAGCAACCGCTGCCGCATTCATTGACAGGAATGTAGATACGATTTTTGAGATAGGAGGTCAGGATTCAAAATATATATCGCTCAGAGACGGCGTCATAGTTGATTTTGAGATGAACAAGGCATGCGCTGCAGGCACAGGCTCGTTTCTTGAGGAACAGGCTGAAAAACTCAGCATATCAGTAAAGGATGAATTTGCATCACTTGCCTTTTCCGCGGAAAATCCTTGCCGCCTCGGCGAAAGGTGCACTGTTTTTATGGAGAATTCTCTCATGTCAAATCTCCAGAGAGGCGCAGACAAAAACAATTTACTCGCAGGCCTTGCATACTCAATCGTTCAGAATTATATAAACAGAGTCGTTGCAGGAAAACCAGTCGGCGAAAATATATTCTTTCAGGGAGGAGTTGCATTTAACAAATCCGTTGTTGCCGCATTTGAGAAATATCTTGGCAAGAAAATAACTGTCCCTCCGAACCATGACGTTACAGGCGCAATCGGCATGGCGCTGATTGCGAAAGACTACATGAATAGAGCAGCAGAGCAACAGAGCAGCAGAGCAATAGAGCAGCAGTCTTTAGTGCAGAAATCTTTAACTGCTGTGCTACTGGGCTATTGCGCTACTGGGCTACGGAGCTACTGCGCTACTGCTCCAACTTCCTTCAAAGGTTTTGAACTGTCAAAGCGTCCATACTCAGTTTCATCCTTTGAATGTAAGGGCTGTCCGAATGTCTGCGAAATAAACAGGATAAAGATCGAAGGCGAAGACGGTCATCTATTTTATGGGGGCAGGTGTGAAAAATATGACGTGAGAAAAAAGAAGGCATCATTTGCAATCCCTGACATCTTTGGATTCAGGGATGAGATGTTATGGAAGGAATACGAAAAGCGTTCAGCGAAAGATTCTCAACTCCAAACTCTGAATTCCGAACTCCCTGTTTCCGATTCACCCATTCACCAATTCACCCCGTTTAGAGATGAATCTCTAACGGGG
>CAZHHV010000023.1:0-19031 GCA_964532335.1 uncultured Nitrospiraceae bacterium | reverse complement strand
GATGTGCCTGTGCTTTTTCTCTCGCTGTTCATTTTTATCCCCAGAAGATTCCCGTAGGATCGCGGTCAATTTCAGCCAATATTTGATCGATATTTTTTGTCGGCAATAGACCCTCATATTTGTGCCATCGGTTATTGCGATCAGCGCAATAGAGAGTCCATTTTCCTGTCTTTTCATTGTATCTTATCTGAGCTATTGCCATAGAAGTCCATTCTTTCATGTCCTTGTGCCACGGCGCCCTGTTTTCAAAGATGGTTATACTGTTGCCCCTTATTTTATATGACAGGTTCACCTTGTCAAGCACATGCGGAGGAACTCTCTTTTTGCAGAATTCGTCAACTTTCTTTTCAACAAGTGTTTTTACTAAAGCCGGTAATGGCATATAAACCTCCTAATTAATTTTTATAAAAAATGTAAGGATATTACGCTACCAACTCCCCTGTGAACGCCCGCTGCATGAGGCTGTTGAAAAGTTCATCGAGTTTCTTCCTGCCCTCTGCCTGTCTTGCCTTCTCGGCCTCTACATCTTCAACGAGCTTTGCGAATTCATGTTGGAGAGGGAGAGGGGGGAGAAAAATCGTTTGACGCAAAATGTCTTTTTGGCCAATGGTCGTCATTGTTGCCGTTTGTGATGTATTAACAGTATATGTTCTGACACCATGGTGATTGAAGTAAATGCTTGCATACAATGGATTTAGAGCTTTTTTGTTTAACCGAGCCATTATTGTATGACATTCAAAGACAGTTGGTTCTTTTAAATCTAATGCAACAACACACTTTGCGACCCCCTCCTTTTTTAGTGAAGACCTACAAAAGAATAAATCGCCATCTTCAATTAAATATTTTTGTAATTCTTCTTGTGTTGCCGATACCCGATCGAGCTTTTTCAGATCCACTTTATACTCTGCAAATAAATCGACAACATTAATTAAGGGCACACCTGAGCCAAATTCGCTTGGCCTTTTAAAAAGACCATTTTTAACAGATAATGTTACATCCTTCAGCTTTTTCACCTCCCACCCCTTCGGATTTGTTGCAGGATCGCCGAACATCTGGACAAAGAGCGAGGGAATGAGGTCTTTCATTTTTTCATCTGCCTGCTGGCGGAGCTTTCGCAGGTTGTCAGCTTCTTCAAGAATTTCAACAATCTTGTGCTGGGCGGGGAGAGGAGGAAGGGGAATAGACATATTTTTGATAATTGAAGTATTCAAGCCCTTCATGACAATGCCATGAGCTTTTTTATTAAAGTATCTTTGTGCAGTTTTAGAACTTATATACCTGGCGATAAATGTTGGACTCACAAGGCTTAGGTCAGGAGTTATTTTTAGCAAATGCGATGAAATAATCGCCTTACCGATATTTGAAGGCACTACGCATGTTCTGCCGATTGTTCCCATCGTCGTTGTCAGAATGTCGTTCGGTTTGACTTCAAAGCCAGAAAGCTGTTTAAATTTGTCTTCGGTGATGCACTTATTCTCAAGCCACCTGAATTCATTGTCTACGATGTTCTCAATCCACAGAACTTTGACGCCTTCATTCACCAATTCATGCTTTTTGAGTTGACTGCCAAAGGGACCCATACGTATTGCAAACTTTTCTTTTGAGGCGATATCCCCCAGCTTCACACATTTCCACCCCTTCGGCAAAGTCTTCTGAACAGCGGTCATGTTAAGTAGTGGTGTTCTGCAGCTCAATAATTTTCAGGAGAGAGTCTTTTATTTTGGAAAGAATATCAGGTTTAACCCTGCCAAATGTTTTCAAGACAATTGATTTATTCAGAGTGTATATTTTATCAGCCCTGATCATGCTCGTGACCTTTAAAGCGCCTTCTTCCAACTCATCACTTGTAAGCATAACGGCAAAGTCGCGAGGTTCAACATTTGAGGTAAGGGCAACTACTACAATATCTTCGTGAGTTTCATTGTAGCTATCATTTGAGATTATAACGGCGGGGCGTTTTTTCTGCGAAGTTAAATCCGTAAAAGGTATAGGGATAAGAATAATATCACGCTGTTTAGGCATTGTTCCAGACAGCATCGTCTATAGGATTATCCCAAAATTTAAGACTGCTTTCCGCTGCCTGCATCATTTCAAATGATTCTTCTTCCGGCAAAATTATCACTTCAACTTTTGAACCTTTCGGCAGAGGAACGGCAGGCAATTTAATTGTGCCGTTTTCCTGCACAACAGAATGATATTTTAATGCATTCATAACTTACCTCCTTCCGTGAAACTATTTTACCATATGAAGACAATTATTGAACCTTGTCAATTAATCTTTTCAGGCCGTCGCTGATTTTCTCCTCTATCTCCATTACTGCTGAAATAATTGCCTTCGGCTCAGGATATCTAACTTCTTCATGAACATGCAACTTGTACCGTCCCGCAGTAAGGGTTAAGTCATTTTCTATTATTTCTTCCCTTGTTGCATACCAGCTTCTTTCACTCTCCGGCTGTGCTTCCCATTTCGCGATAAGGTCAGGAATGTCGTTCTTCTCCGGCTGTGGTGTCCGCTTATCATCAAGACTGTAGCCGTCTGCGGTGATTTCGTAGAACCAGACCTTATCAGTCTTGCCACCGCGTTCAAAGACAACTACGGAGGTCTTTACTCCTGCATAAGGTTTAAATACACCTGACGGAAGGCTGATAATGCCGAGAACCGTGCATTCATCAAGCAGCCATGCTCTCAGTTTCTTATGTGCATTTGTTGAGCCGAACAGAACACCTTCGGGGACGATGACCGCAGCTTTCCCTCCGGGCGCAAGATGTTTGTAAAAAAATTCTCCGAAAAGAAGTTCTGTCTTTGAGGTCTTCAGGTCAAAGTCTTCAAGAATTGCCTCTTTATTTACATTGCCTGCAAATGGAGGATTGGCGAGGATGATGTCGTACTTTCTTTCATTCGGATTTGGCAGCGTCAGCGGGTCATGATGCCTGACATTTGCATTTTCGAGGCCGTGAAGATAGAGGTTCATAATCGCAATTTTAACCATGTCGGTATCGTTGTCATATCCTGTAAGAGCGTGCATTTTCAGAAACTCGTGCTGATCCGGTCTTAATTTGTCGCCCGTGATGTGCCCTTCCTGCTTGAGGTCTTCACTGGTATTCTGCTCCATGATATGTAAGTATGCCTGAATAAGAAAACCCGCTGTTCCACAGGCCGGGTCAAGGATATACTGCCCTGACTGCGGCTTGATTATGTCAACCATCATCTTGATGATATGCCTCGGTGTCCTGAATTGGCCGTTAGTCCCTGAGATCGATATTTTGCTCAAAAGATATTCATAGAGGTCGCCCTTGACGTCGGTATCGTATTTCTGAGAGTCGTTGTAATCCATGCTGTCAATGATTGAAACCACAGAGCGTAAGGTAGGCCGATTAAATATCTTCAGATGCGCTTGTCTGAAAAGAATTTTGCCCATTGGCGAGAGATTGGGAAGTTCATGGAATTTTTCAAAGGCTTCTGAAAGGGTTACGTAAAGGGGATCGCCGGAAAGACGGGCAACGGTCCTCCAGCTATATTTTGCCAATGAGTTGGAGAAAACAGGCGCATACGTATTCCCCATTATCTTCTGCAATTGCTCCTGCTTTTCATCCATTTCTGTGAGACTTTTAAGGAACATCAAATAAGTGATTTGCTCGATAGATGTCATAGGGTTATTGACACCACCAGCAAACAACTCATTCATCAATTGATCAACACTTTGTTTTAAACCAGAGTTAATAAAATTTGTCGGCATGTCCTACTTCATCCTTGCAAGCTTAAAGGGCGGGCTTTGCCGTATATTAAAGAAAATGGGTTTTGTCTTTTCTCCGAAGGCCGCGATATAGGCATCTGTGCCGCCGTAAAATTTAAACGGCTGGTTTTCAGAAATTTGAAATCGCCTTTTTCAAACTGTTCAGCGTATTTGGGACTTTGACTCACCTGTTCAATAAGAATCCTGAGAAGGCGTATTTGTTGAAGATTGAGACTGTATTCAACCTTTAGAAAATCAATCAACGCCTCCATCTGCTGGCGCGGTGTAGGTAGTTTCCCGATGTCCAGCGCCTCTTTAATAAAATCTGTGATGTCCGCAAAAATCCGATAAACCTTTGCGAGATTGGTTTCATTAAAGTATTCAACAGGACGATTTAAGACCTCTGTGTTCAAATATTCCATAAGCTGGTCTGTAAAGTTATCTGTTTTAGCAGCTTCCACAAGGTCGGGTTTTATTTTCGCAACCTCTCTTATCTTTTCCTTCCATTTGTTCTGATACAGCATACGGTCTACCTTTTCTCCCTCAGGGCCAACCTCTATAAGCTCAGTCATTACCAGCATATCCGGAGATTGAGAGACAAGAAGCCCTTTTTCTGCCATGCGTTCTTCCGGTATCTTTTTGGAATACTCCGCTATATCTTCTGCACCGACAGGCGCCTCAAAATCGGGGGCTGGCAATGGTGCATTGAAATCGTATTCTTCTTCAAAGTACTCAACTACTTCACAAAAATCATGGATGATAAAATGAGTTTTGTGAGACCCATCTGGAAAAGTGTATCGCCTTGTCCCGCGACCTTTTATCTGAATATAGTTTGTAGGGGATGCAATGGGACGCGCAAGCACGATATTCAATATCTCAGGGCAGTCATAACCAGTTGAAAGCATATCAACAGAAACAGCAACTCTTGGCCAGTAGTTTTCATCTTTACGAAATGCCTTGGCAAAATCCGAAGCTCCTTTTACTCTTGAAGTTATGACCTGCGCAAACCGCCCATTTGCTTCAGGCGTAAGGGCATTCAATTCCTTTGCGAGTGCGCCCGCATGATCCTGAGATACAGCAAAGATGATAGTTTTGCCCATTGAGCCATCAGGAGTTTTTAACGCATATTTAAGGAACTCTTCACATATTAGCCTGTTCCTGTATGGCACATTGACCTTCCTCTCAAGTTCTGAAATGGCGAATGTATAATCTTCACCATCAATATCAACGTTCCAACCCTCTTCAGATACAGACTCTCGCGTTATGAGAGAATAAAGCTTATATATTTTTGGAGGCACGAGATAGGGGCCGGGTTGCGGAGCATTCACGGCGTCCTGAATGGAATATCTGTATGTCGGTTCTCCCTGTTCGCAGCCAAAGTGTTTGTAAGTGTCTCTCATCATACGGTATTCAAGAGCCTTTGGATTGTTTTCGCTCAGTTCTTCAATATCAATATTTTTGAGGAAATCCTTCGGTGTTGCAGTAAGCCCTATTCTTGTTGCCTGAAAATATTCAACTACCTGTCTTGGGAGTTCTCCGTAAATTGAACGGTGACATTCATCATTAAAGACAAGGTCGAAATATCCGGGCGTGAAATCTTCTTTATAGTGGATGTTAAGGCTCTGAATGGTAGCTACCACCACAGAGGCCCCGCCCCATTCTCCGTGCTTTCCCGGTTTATAGCGGATGCTCTTATATTTATCACGAAATGCAAGCTGAAAAGCTTCAAGAGCCTGCTTTGCAAGCTCAATTCTATCAACAATGAATAATACACGCTCTGCCTGATGCGATTTTAAGAACCTGTCGATTATTGCAGCGGCAAGTCTTGTCTTGCCCGTGCCTGTTGCCATTTCAAGCAAGAAAGCCCTTTTGCCTCTGTCGTATTGTGCAGCAATAAGATCGCTTGCCTCTTTCTGATAGGCTCTGTCTGCGATAGGCAACTGGTGTTCTGCCTGCGACAGTGGTTTCTTTAAAAAGTTAAGGTCAAATCTTCTTTGGAGATCCTCTGGAGAGATAAAACGCTCGATAGGTCGGGCATCACCTTCATCGAGATCCCAGAAATAAATCTGCTCTGAGTTTGCGAGGAAAATATATTTACATCCGTGCGCAAGGGCATAGCCGTGTGCCTGTCCTTTTGCAAGATAGACATCGCCTTGATTGTCGTCCTTCGCTTCTAAAACAGCAAGGTTCTGTCCCTTTCTTCCTAAGAGAAGATAATCAGAAAAGCCTGCACCACAATGCTGTTCAGTGAGGACATTCTTATCCGGGCCTTCAAGTTTCCAGCCAGCCTCGATCAGCTTCCGGTTAATGATTATCCTTGCGTCTTGTTCTGTCATAGTTTTAACTGATTAAACCTACGACACATTTTATACTAAATCGCCTGAATTTTTACAGCCCGAAAATTAGTGAGGAGGTAGGAAAGATGGGAATGTGAAAGCTGAGGCTAACTCTTTGCTGCGAGTTTCTTCTTCGTCCACTCCACAAGCCCGCCTCAAGGGATCAGCTCCTGCATGAATGGCGGTATCGGGTTGGCCTTATATGACTCGCCTTTTGAAATATTTTTTATGATTCCCTTATCTGCATCTATCTCAATCTCATCTCCCTCTTTTATCTTTTCAGAAGCCTCTTGAGACTCAAAAATGGGAAGCCCTATGTTGAAGGCGTTCCTGTAAAATATCCTCGCAAAGCTCTTTGCTATCACAGCCTGAATGCCCGCTGCCTTTATCGCAATCGGAGCATGTTCCCTTGACGAGCCGCATCCGAAATTCTTGCCTGCGACAATAACATCTCCTGCCTTTACCTTATTCGGGAAGTTCTTGTCGGCATCCTCCATTATATGCTTTGCAAGCTCTGCGGGGTCGGATGTGTTAAGGTGCCGCGCAGGTATAATTGCGTCAGTGTCAATGTCATTGCCGAACTTCCAGTTTCTTCCCTTGATTATCATGCGTCTATATTTCCATATCCCACAGTCTTGGGTCAAGTGCATCCCTTAGCCCTTCACCCACAAGATTGTAACTCAGGACGGTAATCAGTATGGCAAGTCCCGGAAAAACAGATAGCCACCATGCAATTTCTATGTTGTCCTTTCCCAATGTGAGGATATTGCCCCAGCTTGGCGCCGGAGGCTGAACGCCTATGCCTAAAAAACTGAGCGCAGATTCCACAAGCACAGCGCCTGCTATTCCAAGCACGGCAGAGACAAACACAGGAGCCATGCTGTTTATCATTATATGTCTAAAGATGATATTCATATCCCCTGTGCCTAATGCTCTTGCTGCCAGGACAAATTCCCTTTCTTTTAATGAAAGCACTTCTGCCCTTACAAGCCGCGCCACGCCCATCCAGGACGTAAGTCCGATCACTATCATAATATTCATGATATTGGGGTCAATGAGTATTACCCTTAAGCTTTCCCTTGTCCAGCCCGGTATCGCAGAAGAACTCCAGATGTTAGGGTCGATAAACGCAATGACAGCAAGGATGAGAAAAAAGGTTGGTATTGTGAGCATTATGTCAATGAATCTCATTATTATGCTGTCAACCCATCCGCCGTAATATCCTGAGATCGCACCTAAAAAAATGCCTATAAGCGTTGCTATCCCTACAGCAACAAAACCCACAGACAATGATATTCGCGACCCCAAAATCATCCTGCTCAATACATCCCTGCCAAGGTCATCTGTGCCCAACGGATGTTTTATGCTTGGAGATTCAAGTACATGTTTTCTGTCAATGTCGTCAGGTTTATACGGAGATATAAAAGGCGTAAAAACAGCAACAAAAAACATCAGAACCACAACAACCCCTCCGGCTGCTGCAAGCCTGTTTTTTCTGAATCTCCTCCAGAAAACATTTCTTAAAGAATGCCCTTTCATTGCTTTGCCCTTATCCTTGGATCCGCAAGCATATAACCGATATCGGCAAGGAGATTTCCCAATAGAGTCAGCATACCACCGATTGTGAGAATACACATCACCATCGGATAATCCCTTGTCATAACGCTCATGAAAAACAACTGCCCCATGCCCGGAATGCCGAAAACACTCTCTAAGATTACGCTTCCGCCTATAAGTCCTGGCACAGATAAACCAATCAAAGTAATAAGCGGAAGCAGGGCATTTCTAAGCGCATGTTTGTAGATAACCTTTTTCTCAGGCAGACCTTTTGCCCTTGCCACTGTGACATAATCCTGTCTTATAACTTCAAGCATACTGCTCCTCATGAATCTTGAATCTGCTGCAAGGCCGCCGAATGCCGAGATGAAAACAGGAAGAATAAGATGACTTGCTCTGTCCCATATCTTGCCGAATAAAGGCAGTGAATCGTAATTCAGAGATTTCAGGCCGGAAATCGGAAGCCAGCCGAGATATACCCCGAAGAACATCATCAAAAGAAGCGCAAACCAGAAGGACGGCATTGCAAACCCGATGAAAACAGTTGTTGTCATTAACTTGTCATAAAGAGAATTCTGATGGGCGGCTGATGAGACGCCTATGGGTATTGAGATTGCAAGGATGATTGCAAACGTTATCAGGTTTATCATCAACGTGATGAAGAGTCTTCTGTCAAGCAAGGGCTGTTTCTGGTCCCATATCTTCTGTATAACAGGCCTTCTGTCTGTTGAGAACGATTCTCCAAAATCAAGTTTTACAATTCTTTTCAGCCACAGGCCGTATTGAACTATCACCGGCTTATCCAGGTTATAGAGTTTTTCCAGCCTCTCTCTTGCCTCAGGCGTTATCTTTGGATTTAATTCCGTGAGAATATCCGTAGGTTTTCCCGGAGCAAGGTGGATGATAAAGAACGAGATTAAAGTTATCCCCAAGAGTGTGGGAATCATCTCAAGCAGTCTCTTAAAAAGATAACTGATCATATTTGACTAAATCCTAATATTTTGTCATTCTGGCTTGTCCCTATTTTGTCATTGCGGCTTGTCCGCAATCTTTCTGAAGGATTCCGAACAAATCGGAATGACAAGAAAAGGATTCCTCTACGAGCCTGTGGCCGGCAAGCGGGAATGACAGGTATTTTGTATTACAAATAAACTCATAATAACGCATCTATTGCTCCACCTTATGCTTTTGCATTTTTTGCGGCGCATACCATTTCGGAAGATTATAGGTTATGCCGATAGGTGCAGGCTTTATGCCTTTAAACCTCGCATGAACAACCGGCGTTGCATCAGGAACATATAAAAAAAGATACGGCAGTTCCTCAGCGAGTATCTCCTGAATCCTGAAATACGCCTTTTTCCGTTCTTCTATGTTAAATGTCCTTCTACCTTTTTCAAGGAGTTCATCAACTTCAGGATTGCTGTAGCTGATAAAATTGAACTCCTTTTCTTTTGTCTTGGATGAATGCCAGATGTCATACTGGTCAGGGTCAAGCCCAATGCTCCACCCAAGTATTACTGCCTCAAAACGCCTCTTGTCTATAAATTCATTAATAAATGTTGACCATTCAAGCGCCCGTATCTCAACCTTTATCCCTATCTTTGCGAGCCTCCACTGTATAATCGTTGCGGCATTTTTCCTCAGCGTATTGCCCATATTTGTGAAGATCGTGAACCTGAAGGGTATCCCGTCTTTATCCAGCAAGCCATCGCCATCAGTATCTTCCCATCCTGCTTCTTTAAGAAGCTCTTTTGCCTTTTCAGGATTGTATTCATATTTTTTTACATTGGGATTATAAGGCCATGTATTCGGGACATAAGGCCCTGTTGCAGGGCTTCCAAGCCCGAACAAAACAACATCAATAAGCTCGCTCTTGTCTATCGCATAGGCTATTGCCTGCCTTACACGCTTATCCTGAAAAAAAGGATGTTTAAGATTAAATCCCATATAGGTGTATGCAAAAACAGGATAGCGGAATTTCTGAAAGTTGTTTTTGAAAAAATCCGTATTCGTCTGCTTTGTATATTGTATGGGCGTAAGCCCCATCATATCTATGCTGCCTGCCTTAAGTTCAAGAAACATTGTTGAAAGGTCAGGGATCACCCGGTAAACATACCTGTCTATGTAGGGCCTGCCTTCAAAATATTCTCTGTAAGAATCAAGAATCAATTCCTGTCCAGGAGTCCATCTTTTGAGTTTATACGGCCCGAGGCCTATTGGACTTCTTCCGAATTCAGTTTTTGTTATATCTTTTCCTTCAAGGAGGTGTTTTGGAAGAACAACAATGCCGGTCCATGACGTGAGCGCTGGCGCAAATGGTTTTTCATAAGTAACCCTGAATGTATATTTATTTAAGACTTCGGCTTTTTTTACCTGTAGAAAATCTTCTTTGTATGCGGTTGGGGTTTTTTCATTTACAATTGTATCGTACCCGAATTTTACATCGTCTGCCGTGAATGCAGCGCCGTCAGCCCATTTCACGCCTTTTCTCAGATGGAATGTTATGACAAGCCCGTCCTTGGAAATATCCCATGATTCCGCAAGGTCTCCGATAACGCTGAGGTCCGTGTGGTATTTTACAAGCCCGTTGAACATCAACCCTGCAATATCATGGGAAGCGCTGTCGCTTGCAAGCATATATATCAGATTGCTCGGCTCTCCTATGGAGCCGACTATCAGCGCATCGCCGTATGCAGGCTCGTGAGAGTTGTTTCCTGAGATGGTTTTGATTGTCGCAGCAGGTTTCTCTTTACAGGCCATGATATTGATGGCAATTAAAAGACTTAGAAGAAAAAGAAGTGCTCTTTTTGTTATACAAGAAAACATGAAGGTATTATACAAAAATACAGGTAAGGAATAATTGCTCTACACAAAAGAAAAGTGAAATTATTGCCAGCCTATAGGTTCGTAGCCTTTTTCCCTGAGACAACGAGACACAAAATTTTTATAGACCTGGCTTGGCTTCGATGATTTTGATATTCCCCTGACAAGGCCGCCGGCTGCTCCGGCAGCGCCTCCTATCCCTGCGCCTTTACCGATATTCCCTGTCACTGCTCCGGCTGCTCCTCCAACAAATGCTCCGGCAGCGCCTCCTGCTACCGTACTGCCAGCCGCATCACCGCCGGGATTTGTCTTGATATATTCATTGGCAAGACGTTCGCACTCCCCAATATCAATTTCTGCCTGTTCTTTACCAACAGCATTTAAATGAGCATTCGGATACAGCACCGGCCCGCCGCGCGCTGCGCAGCCTGCAAGAAAAATAAAAATTATTGAAACCGGGAGCAAGATTCTAACCATGTTTTCACCTCTTCGTCTTACTTTTTCGCTATCCTCTGCCCATTTCGTTTACGCAAATATTATACTTGAGAAGAAAAATATATTTCACATCATCTTTAACTTGGGGTCTGCGACAAAAATGTTGGTACATATAAGCATAAAGCATTCAGACAAACAGAACAATGGGCCTGTCATTCTGGCTTGTCCAGAATCATTCTTTTCAGAAAGACTCCTGACAAGCAGGAGTGACAAAAGGTGAAAATAACACTCTTAATGGGTATATACCAACAAATTTGTCGTGCACCTTTTGGCTTAGCAATAATACTCCTTCAGATATTTTCCTGTATATGAGGTTTTTGATTTGATTATATCCTCGGGTTTTCCTTCAAATATTATCCTTCCTCCTCTTTCTCCGCCCTCTGGACCCAAATCAATAATCCAGTCTGCTGCCCTGATGACATCAAGGTTATGCTCTATAACCAGCATGGTATTGCCTGCATCAACGAGCCTCTGAAGCACACCAAGCAAAGCCTTCACATCCGTGAAATGAAGCCCAACAGTAGGCTCGTCAAGGATATAAAGGATACCCTTCTTACCCCCCCATCCCCCCCTTGCTCAGGGGGGGCGAGAGGGGGGTGTAAGTTCTGCACATATCTTTATCCTCTGTGACTCGCCTCCTGAAAATGTTGTTGCAGGCTGGCCAAGCCTGAGATACCCAAGCCCGATGTCTTTCATTAATGACAGCCTGCCTGTTACCTGCGGAGTATCAGAAAAGAAATCAGAAGCCTCATCAACCGTCATATTCAGGATATCATTTACATTTTTGCCTTTGTATGAAATCCTCAAAACCTCAGGCTTATATCTCTTTCCTCCGCACTCTTCGCATGTTACATAAAGGTCTTCAAAGAAATACATCTCCATCTTCTGATACCCTTCGCCCCTGCATGTCTCACACCTGCCGCCAGTTACATTAAACGAAAAAAAGCCCGGGCCGTATCCGTGTGCCTTTGCCTCATGCTGTTCTGAAAAAAGTCTGCGTATAGGGTCAAACATCTTAAGATAGGTAAGCACATTTGAACGCGGGTTTTTGCCTATCGGAGTCTGGTCTATAAGTTTTACGTTTCTGATATGTTCCATTCCCAGAATATCTTTATATGGCAATGGCGCATCAGGCTCAACCTTAAAATGCCTTGCCATCGCCCTGTAAAATGTCTCAACCACAAGACTGCTTTTGCCTGAGCCTGAAACTCCGGTTACTGCTGTAAGAGTCCCTGCGGGGAGTCTAAAGTCAACCGACTTCAGGTTATTGCCGGCAGCTCCGGTCAAGGCTAAAAATTGAGACGGTGAATCGGTGAATCGGTGAATCGGCGATGAAGGTATCTTTTCTTCGCATCTCCGTATCTCCGCGCCCCTGTATCTGATGTATTGTGCTGTCAAAGTATCGGTCTTTAAAAACTTTTCCATTGCTCCTGAAAATACAACCTCTCCCCCGTTGCGCCCGCCACCGGGGCCCAGCTCCACCACCCAGTCGGCAGTTTTGATAATATCTCTGTCATGTTCGACAACGATTATCGTATTCCCAAGTCCTGAAAGTTCTGCCATTATCTTTGCAATCCTCTCCGTGTCCCTTGGATGAAGTCCGACTGTAGGTTCGTCAAGCACATAAAGCGTTCCTGTCAGCAGCGAACTGAGCTGGTTTGAAAGATTTACCCGCTGATATTCTCCTCCTGAAAGCGTTTTGCCCTGCCTGCTGAGACTCAGATAATCAAGGCCGACTCTGTTAAGAAACTGAAGTTTAAGGCTTATCTGCCTGAGGAGTTCTTTCGCAAGGTTTCTCTGAAATAGTGATATGTCAGCATCCGTAAAAAACTTTATAAGCCCTGATACGGGGAGTTCGCATACCCCGGCAATATCAAGGCCGGAAATCTTATATGCGAGCGATTCCTTTTTCAGCCTTTTGCCCTCGCAGGCATGGCATACAGCAGCCTTTCTGTGCCTGCTCAGGAATACCCGCACATGCAGCTTGTACCTTTTTGCTTCAAGCTCCTCAAAAAAATTATCTATCCCGTAGAAATCATCTGTGCCTTTAAAGAGCCTGTCTTTTTCTTCCTTTGAAAGTTCATGAAAGGGTTTCTTTGTATCAATTCCTGTTTTTTTAGCTCCTGCAATCATCTGTTTTTTCCACCATTTATATCCTGACTTTTCCCATATACCTATGGCGCCTTCTGAAAGGGAAAGATACTTATCCGGGATTATAAGTTCTTCATCGTAGATAAGAATATTCCCGAACCCTTTGCATTCAGGACACGCTCCAATAGGATGATTAAATGAGAACAGCAACGGCGAAGGTTCTGGCCATGGCTCGTAGAGAAGAGAGATATTGCACTCATCGCATGCGTTCTCAGAAGAAAAACTGTGAACCGTGAACTGTGATCCGCCTAAGGCGGAGTGAACTGTATCAATGAGGATAACTTTCATACTTCCGTTTCCCTCTTCCCATGCCATCTCTACGGAATCCGAAAGCCTCGGCTCATCTTTTATCACAAGCCTGTCAAGGACGATATCATAACGTGAGGCGTGAGGCGTGAGGCATGAAGTATTTTTGCTTGGTGATGGCTGACGGCTGACAGCTGACAACTCAAGTACTTCTCCATCAACCCATGCCCTGTGAAAACCCCTTTGTTTGAGGGTTTCAAGCGATTCAGAAGAATTGAAGATGATTATTGCCTTGCTGCCTGTATATCTTTCAGTCAATTCTTTGACCACCTGCGAGGCATCCCATTTCCGTATCTCCTTTCCGCACCGCGGGCAAAACGGAGTTGATATTTTTGAATAAAGAAGCCTCAGAAGGTCATAGATTTCCGTGAGTGTTCCAACTGTTGAGCGTGAGCCCTTTACGGGATTTTTCTGCTCAAGGGCTATGGCAGGACGTATATTGTGGATTGCATCAACATCAGGCCTGTCGAGTTTTTCAAGGAAAAGCCGCGCATAAGTTGAAAGAGATTCAATAAACCTCCACTGTCCTTCTGCAAAGATTGTGTCAAATGCAAGAGATGACTTGCCTGAGCCTGAAACTCCGGTTACTGCGATGACTTTGTCATGGGGAAGGCGGAGCGTGATGTTTTTGAGGTTATTCTGCCGCGCCCCCTCAATTATAAGCTCTCTGCCTGACATCCTGATATTTTAACACACGCGTTTTGAGAACCGAGAAATGCGATAGTTCCCTTTTCCTATGTTATACTTACGTAGATGCCCATTGAAGATAAGAGGAAATTAAATGAGAAAAAGTTTCCAAACCGAAAACTATTATCTAATGGCGGCAGAAAATATTGGATTGAGATAATAGGAAAACACGGCTTTAAAGCAAGATATATTAAAGAAGTAGATTCCAGAGAAGAAACAGTAAAATTTTATCAGGAGATATACGATAGTAAAGGCAATTTAATAGAAATCCATGAAAAATTTCCTGTGGACAAAGGGCATAGGAAGATAAAGGGGGGATGATTATGATTTTAACGAGAAAGACACTGGCAGACATGCTTATAAAATACATAAACCATGAAATAGACTTATCACGCCTTATTGACTGGGCAGAAGATATGATTAGAGAGGCAGATTTTGAAAGCGGCAGCTTTGAACTTATTAGAGACATTCTTGCCCGCATAGGTCTTGCGGATGTCCGAGAGTTCGGTCTCACATGGGACGATTGCTATGCCTACCTGCACAAACTGGGATATGATGTAAAGGTGGAGTTGGTAGAGGTATAATAGCCTCCAGCTTTTTGAATTTGTGTTTATTCAACCTTTTTTAAATTTCCGTCAATATACCAGCCTCCCTCCAGCGGATTCAAACCAACATAAAGCGTGCCGTCTTTGTTGAGTTTGATGGTGAGCAGCCTGTTTCCTCTTATTATGGAAATGGAGCCGTCTTTATTGAATTCTGCCTCTTCTGTCCATGCGCCGGCTTTGATATTCGGTCTTGACGGATTGTCTTGCCAACTATGAGAGACGATAACTTTCTTTTCGGATATCACCACAATATCTTCCATAATCGGCGTTCCGTTGCTAAAGTAACCCTTCCATGTGCCGTTATACGCTCTGATTTTTTCGGGCAGATGAGAGATGTCCGGTTTTTTCATTAATTGCAGGTCTTTTAAATCTTTTCTGTGCAATGTGGCAGTTGCCGTGAAATTGCTGCTTCTCATAGTGGCGGATGCTGTTGATGGATTAGAGCCGATATCAATGGTTATCACGCCAAAATTGTCTTGTAAAACCAATGTGTTGTTTTTGATTTCGCCAGACATCCTTTTCCATCCTTCTTTGATATAAGTATCCCAGTTTCCCCATGAATAAATCGCGCGTACGCGGGAAGATTCTATTTTTTCAATCACAATTGTTACGGACAACACATTATCATAGTAATATCCTCGCGATTCGGAACTCCATACTCCTTGCCATACGCCTATATAATTAACAGCTTCTTTCGGCGCGTCCGATCCTGGTTGTTGGATATTCAGCGTTTGCGGAAGTGGTGTGTTTCCCCTGGCGCAGGCAGTTATCACAAACGCCAATAAAACCATCAAAATCCCTATCTTTGCTGTCTTTTTCATTTCTTTATTCTCCTTTTAAATATTCGTGTTTCTGTTGAATGTCATTTTACGATTTTTCTTGCCTCGATTTCTACAATTTCCCCAAGCGGGGTGATTTTGCAGTCGCCTTTCAATATCAGGCTTCCTTGTTCGTCCCTGAATAACTCATAAGTATCGGTTATTGTCTTATTGCACTCGCCGCATTCAATCCCCGCGCGGTCGAATTTTTGAATGCGGGTTTTGAACTTCCAGATCTTTCCGGATACGTTGCTTTTTACGCGGTAATGGATAAACTCTGTATCATTAATGGTTAGTAGCATCATGCCGCTATCTTTTCCTGTTTTCCATTCTGCTTCCCATTTTCCAACGACTGTTTCCTCGGTAATCGGAATTTTTTCAAGTTTGCTTCCGGCAAGAACTATTGAGTTTGTAATTAAATACGCAAAAATCACTGCCGCAATCATGCTAAAAACCTTGCGTCTCATAACAAACCCTCCTGAAAATAAAATTTATAGACCGATGGCCTGTGCGCAATAATGTTTGACAGAAAGCGGTGTATATGATAAATTTCAAATAGATTTGCTATACTGTATTTGGAGGAGGTGATAGAAATATGCCGCAAACAATAAGCGCTATTTTTGAGGACGGCGTCTTTAAGCCATTGGAGAAAGTTGATGTGCCTGAACATAAGAGGCTTAAAATAATCCTTGCAAATGAAGTTGAGCGCATTGCTCCGGAAGGATGCAGTCTTATCGGGATAATTGATATCGCAAAAGATTGTTATGATATTGACCTTTCCATCCATCATGACAAATACCTGTACGGCGAGGTTCCGAGTTGAAGGTTTTTATTGATACCAGCGCCTTTTGCGCCCTTGCTATTCCTAAAGACCAGAATAATTCCAATGCCAAAGCCATCCATACTAAGCTTCAAGAGCAAAAGGCAATTATCTATACTTCCGATTATGTTTTGGATGAAAGCTATACGCTCCTTAAAATGAGAGGCAGTCACACTACTTCCGTCAAATTTATGGACGAGATAGGCAAGAGTCATATAAATATCTTGAGAATCGATGAGCACATTGAAACTGCTGCTAAAACAATATTCAGAAAGTTTGAAGATAAAAGATTGAGTTTCACAGATTGCACCAGCTTTGTCCTGATAAACCAGTTTGGTATTGAAGCAGTTTTTGCCTTTGATGAACATTTCAAATACCATCCTTACCCTCATTCTGTAAAGATATTTGGATAAAGCCATTAAAAATCACTTAGTTATTGAACAGCCTCCACTTAAGGCTTTGCCGCTGTAACCTTTATCTCCCGCTCAACAGCGTCAAAGAACTTTTTCAATCCAGAAAATACACCTGTCCCTTTTTCTGCTCATATCGCGTCATTTTTTCAGGTCGTATGATTTTAACGACTTATAGCTTTCTCTTGAGCCCGTGCCCCACCATGCTTCCCATAAATAAAGCACAGAACGCATTTTTACTTCCGGCGCGAACCAGTTGATTGCTTTAAAATCCGCTTGTGCCCACCGTGGCGGGGAGGAATGAATTCGGTGAGTCCAATACCCGGTCATTTCCACTTTCAACGCCTTAAATGTTCCTGCGGGAACCGTTACTGTTTCCCAGCCCACTACGCGTATTGTGGCAACATAATCATTATCACGTCCGTCATCCCTGTTGTGCGAGAAATCAATCTTATACTTATCTCCAACGCGCATTGGATATTTGTATGCGGGCCAAAATGGTTTGTAAAAAGTGTCCCTTTCTTTGGAATGCGCTTCAAGCAGATTGAAATCTTTATTGTAGAGATATTGGCGGGTTCCCTCTGGATTTGAAACAAGAATGGTTTTGTCATTGATTTCGCGAACTATCCGAGTAGTGTCCACGTCCGGATTATGTCCTTGTTTGGCGTCATCAAGGGATTTGTAGTTATTGTATACCCATGTGTCGCCCACAACAAACGTCGGAGCTGTCTGGATTGAGTCAATTTCCTGCGTTTGCGCGGTTGTCGGGAAAACAACCATTATCAGCGCAAGAAGCGCCCAAATCCCTATCTTTGCTGTCTTTTTCATTTCCTTATTCTCCTTATTTCTCATAACAAACCCTCCTGAAAATAAAATTTATAGACCGATGGCCTGTGCGCAATAATGTTTGACAGAAAATCGCCTGTATGATTAAATTTAGATATAATTGAAGCAAGATGAGAAAGAGGTGCCAGCTTATGAAAAATAAAACGGCAGAAGCTAAGAAGCTGTGGAACGAATTGCGTGAAAGCATATCCAAAAGACCGTCTCCATTTGAGGGTATGAGTGAAGAAGAAGTTATCAAACAACTGCGCAAAACAAGGGAAGAAATCTGGAAAGAAAAACTTGCGACTCGTCATTGATTCAAATGAGTATATATTTGGTTTCGGTGCCTTTAAAAACAGACATTTCTTAGGCCGGAATCCAAATCTGCCCTTCAAAATCCTTAATGCCGAAGACTGTCTAAAGCTCATTCAAGCCTCCTTGCAGTAAAGAAGCAGAACAAAAATCTTTTAACGCTCTTACCATGTTTATTAATGCTTCGTTGCCAATACTTTAATCTCCCTCTCCACCGCCTCAAAAAACTTCTTGTAAAACTCCACATCTTCTACTGTTCGTTCTTCCTGTTTAACCTTTGTGGCTTCGCTGCCGACAGGGATTAGCCCGAAAAAAGTTCGGTCGGTTTTTGTTCTGACTTTTTCAACGTGCTGAACTGCACTCACATAAATGGTTGCCTTATCATTGCCTGCGGCTATGACATTGGCAAAGACAGTAAGAACTATACTGTCTTTGCCGTCCTCAAAGTATCGTGCTGCCGTAAATGATTTTGCCTGAGAATCCTCTTTTTCAATCCTGAAATTCTGGGTTAATATTGCTTTTTTAACTGCGAGATAGCAGGCATCAACAGAGGCGCTGAAAGTCCTTACATTCGGGCCGCCGTCTTTGTTAAAGACATCCTTATAGACCTGCGGGCTGCCGCAGGCGGAAAAAGAAAGAAAGATCATAAGCAGAAAAGGGAATATTCTCATAATGTCCTCCAAGAAGTAAAAGAGGGGGGTGACTTTGATTAGCAGTCATCCCCCTCTGAAGAAAAAGAACCCATCATCACTTAGAACGAATAAGTCAAAGCCCCGCCCATGGAGAATTCACTCTTGTATTGCCCTTCAACTTCAAGGCTAAGCCCTTTGCCGAGAGGAACTCTTACTCCTGCAAAACCACCGACATTGTTTTTCTCTTTGAAGGTGGTTGAGGCAGTCTCTGTTTCGCCTGTTGCCACGTCAGTTGCAGACGCTTCTCCCTTAAACTTTGTCCAGTAGGCAACCGGCCCACCATAAATAATTACACCTCCAATCTTGCCCTGAAGCCCAATACCAAGATTAATCTCCCGTGGGTTTTTGTACTTTGCCGTTGCATCGTACGTATCACCATTATCAACTCCTGTCTTTTTGTCTTTGTAGCTGGAATACAGACTTGCCTGAAGGAAAGGCCCTATGCCAAAAGAATCGCTGA